>NZ_JBJACT010000022.1:0-129665 GCF_044778005.1 Mesorhizobium sp. IMUNJ 23033 | reverse complement strand
ATGCGACCAACGACAACGCCCATATCGACCTTGCCGCCGGCAAGGTGACGCTGTCGGCGACAGCGACGGTGACGGACGGCGACCACGACACGGCGACCAGCACCGTGAGTGCCGATCTCGGCGGCAATATCGGCTTCGACGACCACATTCCGTCAGTGTCGGTGACAGCGGCTTCGGCGGTGAAGGCCGTGCTCGACGAGACAGCGACCTCGAGCGGCGTTGCCACGATCAACACGGGCGCAATCGTGAAGGGCGACGATCCCGATGTGTCGGGTTCGGGCTATATCTCGACAGCGACCAGCGTAGGAGCGCTGGTGACTGTGAGCGCGCTGTTCGGCGCGGATGGTCCTGCAGCTTCGGCGAGCACGGTCTACGCATTGACGGTGATGAACGCCAGCTCCGGCCTAACGCTGACGGACGGCTCGGCGATCAACCTGCAACTGGTCAACGGCGTGGTTGTCGGCGTTGTGTCCGGCGGCACGTTCAATGGCCAGGCGGCGTTTGCGATCTCGATCAATGCGGCAACAGGCGCGGTGACGGTCGAGCAGTATCTGTCGCTGGATCATCCGGCCGAAGCGACGGCCGGCAACGGCTTCAACAGTTACGACGAGACGCTGGCGCTTGCCAGCGGCAGCCTCGGCGTGACGGTTACGGTGAAGGACGGCGACAACGACATGGCGACCAGCAACACAGCCGATGTGTCGAACCAGATCACCTTCGACGACGATGGCCCGACGGTTCTCGACAGGACGGATCTCTATTTCGCCAACAGCGGGACCGTCAGCGGCACCGGTGTGTTCGACTACTCCATCGGTGCTGACGGACGCACGACGTACAGCAGCCTGAATTCTGACTTTGCCGCCATCACATTGGCCGGCACCGTGGCAGGAAACGCGATCACGTCGCCGACCGTAACCTGGGCGTCCGAGACGTCAACAGTGGCTGTCTTCAACCTCAGCTTCAGCTATCTCACGGGTGGAGTGGCCACCCAGGAAACGGGCACCATCACTTTCGACAAGGTGGCGGGAACTTACACCGTGGACTTGGCCGACCCGATCTCCGCGGTAACGATCAGCACAGTGAGCAATTCGTCTTCCATCGTCGGCTATCAGCCGGGATCCTCGACGGTTGACAACACCCAGCCGGATGTGGCGGTGGCCCAGGTCAATACAAACCTGTTCATCCAGTTCACCGGCTATGCGGAACAGGGTGCCGGCACTGATGCCAACAACCTGCAATCGGGTTCGATTGACGGCAGTACGCTTACCTATGTGAACGGAGAACTGCTCACCCAGAGTTCGGCATTCGTGTCCATCTCCGGAATAGCTAATGGCGTTGCCGGCGATACGATGGGCAAGGGAGAAGTCATTGACATGGACTTCTTCACCACGAACCCCACTGGATTTACGGGCCTGGCGCCCGATGCCCAGGTCGGTTCGATGTTCCTGAAATTCGATGGCATCGGGAACTCCGAAGACTTCATCGTCATCCTGAAACTCTACGACACGGTTGCCGGCACCTATACAACCAAGGCAATGTATGTCGAGAACGGCGACATCTTCAGAGGCGCGGGCCCTGGTCCGGGCATTTACTCCAGCGTAACGCTCGACAACAATGACGGCCTGCTGATCATCGAATCGAACGATTACAACGCTGCCGGTCAGCACTACGTGCTGGTGGGCGCACAAGTCACACCGACCGATGAAGGCATCACCGGCACGGCCATCAATCTCAACGGCGCCATCGGTGCCGGCGGGGCGAGCACCACAACCCAAAACCTGAGCTCCGATACCAATGATCTTGGGTTCAAGATCTCCGATATCGGCCTGGTCAGCACCACGACGACAGCCCAGAATGCCGATCTGACCTTCAACGTCACCGTGAAAGACGCGGACGGCGATACGTCACCGGCACAGCAACTGGACGTTCACGTTGTCAACGGTGTTACCTATACCGGCACGGCGGATGCCGAGACCATGCAGGGCACAGCCAATGGCGACACGCTGACCGGCAATGGCGGCAACGATATCCTGCAAGGGTTTGCCGGAGCCGATACTCTGAACGGCGGCGACGGCAACGACTTTCTCATCGGAGGTCTCGGCCAGGACACCATGACCGGCGGCACGGGAGCCGACACGTTCAAGCTCGACGGCCTGGACATCAAGGACCTCATTGTCGACTACAATGGCGGTGAGGGCGACAAGATCGACCTGACCGCGCTGTTCGACACGGCTCCTGGCGGCGCCAACATCGGCAACTTCGTGAACTACGATGCGGGGAACGGCGCCCTCAGTGTCGACACGAGCGGGTCGGGAAATCCGGCCAATTTTGTCGAAGTGGCGCAACTCGTGAACCATCCCGCGGCCAACACTATCACGTTGCTCTACGACGACGGGACAACCACGCATACGACCACAGCAAATCTGGTGTAGCGGCGTGGCGCTAAGCCGCTGGAACGTGCTATGTATTAGCATGTCATATATTGGGGATATCGAGGGGCATTCATGATGAAGCGTTCTGCAAGACTACTGGTTTCCACCGCCGCGCTGTTGCTGGCCGGATCGACGGGCTTTGCCGCCGACATCATCGACGGACCGACGGGCGACTATTGCCGTGTCGTGGGCACCTCCAATCTGGTGCTGACCGAAAACATCGTCGATCTCAAGGCCGAGGTGGTCAAGCTGATGGACGAATCGGTCGCCGTCGCCAACAGCTCGGAGTGGATCCATTCGGCCCGCCCGGCCTTCGTCTGGGCATCGGAGGCCAAGGTCGCCTGCGGCAAGGCCTATGGCTATCTGAAGACGAACTATCGCGACGAAGACTATCTCAACAAATGCGAGTGCTTCCACGATCGCATGGTCGAATACATGAACTGACCGGAAAGGCCAGGACACCGGCCGGCAGTCGATGAGAGCCAAGAAAAAGCTGTTTGGGGCGATCGCGCTGGCGCTCGCGGCGACCTTGTCTGGCTGCCAGTCGAAAGGCAGCGTGACCGAAGTGCTCGACCCGGCCCAGATCGCCGCGCCCAATGCGTCGGCGGGCATAGCTGCGGCCGGCCCGCCGCAGGCGACGCAGTCGCTCGGCACGGGCTCGACGAAGATCACCATGCTTCTGCCGCTGTCGGCCCCGGGGACCGCGGGACAGGACGGCCGCAAGATGTTCGACGCCGCCAGGCTGGCGATGACCGACCTCGGCAACAACCTCATCACGCTGACCGTCGAGGACACGCGCGGCGACGCGGGCTACGCCAAGGACCTGGCGGTCAAGGCGATCACGACAGGATCGAAGGTCGTCATCGGCCCGAGCGAACTGCCGGCCGCACAGAATATCGCCAAGCTGTCGGGCTCGAACCGGCCGCCGGTGCTGGCGCTGGCCGACAATTTCGCCGGCGGCCCCGGCGTCTACGCGGTGCGGCTCAGCGAAGCAGACAGCGCGGCGGCGGGTGCCGCGGCTGTCGCCACCAAGGGCGCCAAGAAATTCGTGCTGCTGGTCGCCGCGGGCGCCAATGCCGGGGCCGTGGAAAAGCGGGTCGCCAACGGCCTCAGCATCTATGGCGCCTCGCTCGCCGTCACCCTGCCCTATTCGCTGGCCGACGGCGGCGCCAAGGCGATTGCCGACATGGGCTCGCTGGTGGAAGCCCCGGACGCCGTCATCGTCGCCAGCGGAGACGCCAGCCCGGCGCCGTTGCTTGCCGCGCTGAAATCGAAAGGCATTCCAAGCAAGACGACATCGCTCATCGGGACCGACCGCTGGCTGGAGCACCCGATGGATCCGCTGTTCGAAGGCGCCTATATCGCGACCCTCGACCAGGGCGAGACCGGGGCGATCGCCGACCGCTTCAAGACGACGTACAACTACCAGCCCGACGTCAACGTCGCCTACGCCTATGACATGGTCGCGCTGACCGCGGGCATCGCCAGCGCCGTCGGCCCCGACGGCTTCAGCAAGCAGGTGCTGGAAAACCCGAGCGGGTTCCGCGGGTCGACAGGCCTGTTCCGGTTCCGGGCAGACGGATCCAGCCAGCGCTCGATGCCGTTCTACCGGGTTGAAAAGGGCGCGCTGAAGCTGGTCGAGAAGTCGACGTCGGGGTTTTGAGGGCTCCGGCCAGGTGAAGGAAGTTGGTTGCGTTTTGGTTCAGCCGGTCGCATTCTCCGGGTGGGAGCGGGGTCTGATTTGGACTTTCTCAGGCGGCTTTTCATTGTGGCGCTTGCTGGCGCGCTCAGCGCAGGTGCTGTTGCGCTCATCGAACGCCTGGTGCTTGAGCCTCCGAGGCCGACGGTCTCCGGCGAACCACCGCCTCTCCCCATCGTCAAGAAGAAGCCGGTGCGGCAATGGAAATGGCGCCTGACCTAGCCCTAGAACGACAGCGCTTCTCTGCTTCTGCAAAGCTCGCAGTCTTCTGCCTATGCTATGCCGGGCTCGCGGCCTACCTCTATCCCGAGACCTATTTTGCTGCGCTGGGCACCTACAGGCTGAGACTTCTCTACCTCATGCTGCCCTTCCTGATACTGCTCGGGCTTGCCATTGCCGCCATCATCAACCGGCCGCGCTCCCCGCTCAGCTGGTTGCGGGACAAGCTGAAGTCACGAGGCATCGGAGCGACGTGCACGCTCGGACTCTTCATTCTTTGTCTGGCTGCATTCACCGCCTTCAAGCACGAATTCTCGCAGATGGTGCCGTTCTTCGCCGACCAGATCCTGGCGAGCATCGACGTGGCCTTGCATTTCGGCGATCCTTGGCAATGGGCGCGCGCTCTGCCAATTCCGGCCTTTGCCGATCGGGCGCTCTATATCCTTTATGCGCATCTGTGGTTCGTTCTGCTTGCCGGCATCGTCGTCGTCGCAGCCTGGCTTGACGATGCTTCGAAGCGCCAGCGCTACTTCCTGTCGCTCACTGTCGTGGTGATTGTTCTGGGCGTGATCGTGAGGTTGGCCGCGTCCTCGGCTGGACCGATCTTCTACGACCGGATGTTTGAGTCTGACATGTTCGAAGACCTCATGGCATCGCTAAAGGCGAGCAATGCCGGCCCCGACATCCTCGTGATCGCCGACTATCTTTATTCGTCCTACACGACCCATAAAGCGTCGATCGGTACTGGAATTTCGGCAATGCCGAGTTTCCACGTTGCCATCGCTGTCCTGAACGCGCTTTTCCTCTGGAGCCTCAACCGATGGGCCGGCTTGATCGCCTGGATCTATGCAGGCCTTATCATGTTCGGCTCGATCTACTTCGGATGGCACTACGCCACCGACGGCTATCTGGCGATCGTCGCAACTGTGATGATCTGGCGATATAGCGGGCGCTGGGTAGGACAGAGCTAGTCAAATGGAGCGCGGGGACGCGCGCTCACCCAAGATCGACCCCGTGATCTTTCATGCGTGTCCAAAAGACAGGCCGAGCACTCGACAGTCGTCCCGCAAGAGCCCAGATGATTGGCGTCGCCAGCATGGAAGCGTATCCGTCGATCGCATAGTGCCAGGCAAGGTGCACAGCACCCAGCTGAATTGCGACCAGAAACGCCACGCCGGCCCAGCGCATCACGCCGCCAAAACGCCAGAGATAGATGGCGTTCAGCGTAACGACGGCAACATGCAGCGAAGGAAAGGCCGATATGCCGCTTCCCAGACGCGGACCATCCAGGCCGGCATTGGCAAGAAGCATGCCTTGGGCATCGAGTGCCCATACCGGAAAGGTTGAATCTGTCGCCTGCAGATAATTCATCAGCGGGACGAACGTCTCGTCGCCATAAAAGGGCATGAGGAAGGCTGGTCCCACCGAAGCAAACAGCGTTGCGGCAAGATTGCCCAGGAGGGCCCATGTGAGAACAAACGCGACAAGATATTGCGAACGAAGGCGTTGATTGCCAGTCGAGAAAGTGACGCAAAACAGCACGACAAGCATCACTATGAACCAAAGATTGTAGAGAAAATTCAAGGCGAAGGTCAGCAGCCCCGCGCCTAGCAGAGGATGCAATATCTGCCATGCATCATGGCCGCCATGGAGCGCTCTGTCGACGTTCATCATGGCCGTGTCGGCGTAGAACGGCACAATGCGGCTGATGCCAGCCTTCATACTGGTGAACAGTGAAAAAAAGACGGGCAGGATCAGCGCGACGGGAAGGCCCACGATGAGCCGCTCGGGCAGCTTATTGACCAGCAGGCGATCGCGCAGCGCCGGAAACAACCGCTGTGGCCGCTCGAGCATCACACGTGTCGAAATGACCGCAAAGAGGATAATGGTGACGCCGGATCCAAACAGCAGGAATGCATCGCTGTAGATCTGGAAGTCTATCGAAATGTGCCAATACGCAGAGGCCGCGAGCACCGCGAAAGCGTAAACGACGACCGCCACGAAAAATGGCCAATTGGCGCGCCAGACCATCAAACTGCCCCGAAATCCAAGCCACCCACCCATGGCAATGATGCAGTCTTCCAAAGCGAAAAGAAGCTGAACTGGCCGCGGACTGCTAGTTAAGCTGCTGCAAGATTCCGGAGCTGCCGGCCAAAACCAAACTCACATAGAACTGGAAGGCAATAGCGCCGATCGCGGCTGCCGATATTGGTACGCCGAATGGTATGACACCTTTCTGATCCATGTGCTGCACATAGAGACGAAAGGCCCCAGCCGGCAGCACAAATGGATTTTTCACGAGAAGCACCGAAACCAGTGCGAACACCAGCAGCAAGGCGGAAAACACGACGAGACCGGTGCCGCCGACCAGGAACGGCATGACCGCCATCAGCTTGACATCGCCGGCGCCGACCTTGCGCATGACCCAGAACGGGAAGAGCACGACAAACAGCAGCAGGCCGGCAAGCGCGCTCAGCCCCATGTCCCACCAGGATCCGGACGGAACGGCCAACAACAGCAGCGAGCCCAGACCCAGGCAAAGCAGTAGCAGCACGTTGCTGTTGGATATCTTCTGGGTGGTGAAGTCGACCCAGGCGACCCTCGCAAGCAGAGGGATGGCAAGCGCTTTCAGCAGCAGCGATGCGGCAAGCAACATGGAGGCGCTCTACCGCTCGACGTTCTGCACGCTGGAGGCCAGGAGCTTCAGATTGTTGGCCACGGTCGGATCTTTGGGCGCCAGCTCGTAGGCCTTGAGGAAGTTGGTGCGCGCATCCTGCAGCTTGCCGCGCAGCAGATAGGAATAGCCGACATTGTTGTAATATTCGGGTGTCCCGCCAATCAGCTTGAACGCCCGGCCATAGGCCCGGTCGGCAAGGTCGAAGCGATGGATGCGGTCGCTGCAGGCGGCGAGACCCAGCCAGGCAACACCGTCATTGGGCGCCAGTTGCGTCGCCTTGTAGAACAGGGCGCCGGCATTGCCGTAGTTTTCCGCGCGGAACTGGTTCTTGGCTTCGGCGACGGCCAGGTCGGAGGCATAGTATTCGACATCGCTGACCGTCTTCAGCCCGTCGAACGCATCGCCAAATGCAGTGACGTCGCCCTTGGAGGGTTCGTTGGTGCGAACAACACCGTCGGTGGCGTCCGTCTGGCAGCCGGCAATCGCAAGGATCAACAGGCCGGCTGCGGCCGCATTTTGCCATCTCATATAGTTTCCCCTAGGGATTCCCCGACGCCACATTAGAATCAAAGCGTGTGCATAACTAGAAGAAAATACCCTTCATGCGGATGATGATCGGCAACAGGACAATCATCAGAACCACCGGAAAGACGCAGATCCCCAGCGGGATCATCATCTTGACCGGAAGCGCATTGCCGCGTTCCTCTGCCCTAAGGATTCGACTGCTGCGCATCTCATCGCTATAGACTCGCAGAGCATCCGTCAGGCTGGTGCCGAGTTCCTCCGATTGGCGGAACAATATCGAAAGCGCCCGCGCCTCGTCGAGGCCAAGGCGGTCGGAAAGATCCCGGAGACCCTCGCGCAACGGCTTGCCGGCGCGCAACTGCAAAACCATTATCGCAAGCTGTATCCCCAGCCATTTGTGCGTGCCGGCCAATTCCTGGCTCACCCGCTCCACGGCGGCCTCCAGGCTCATGCCGGCATCGGCACAGGTGATCATCATGTCCATGAAGTCGGGAAAACCCCGCCGATAGGTCTCCTTCTTTGCATTCTCGAAGCGATCCAGCGCGACGCTCGGAATAACCAGACAGGCGAGGCCAAACAGAGCGGCGGCCGCGAATATCAGAACCCCCGGAATTTGCGGCGGGACCACCGCAAGCAAGCCGGTGTACACTCCCAGAAAGCCGACGGCGACAGAGCCGATCCGGGCCAGTGTATAAAATAGCGGAGCGCTGGCCTGGTAGAATCCGGCACGAAAGAGCTTTGCTTCAAGGGCGTTAGGCTCGCCTCGCTCTTTTTCGACCGATCGGAAGTAGGCATCGACCGGTCGTTGCGCTGCAATCTTGGCGAGCTGCTCCTGGCCGACCAACGACCGACGGCTGGCAATGCCTTCGGACTTCAAGCTTTCAGTCACCAATTTCCGGGTCTGCAAGGCAGGCCGGAAAATCAGCGCGCCGAACAGGAACAGCGCCATCGCTGCCAGGAAGACTGCGATGGAAACCAGAAATCCCAGATCCTGGGTATCCGAAAACAGGTTTATGGCTCGCTCCCGTCAGAAATCGAAATTGACCATTCGGTACATGATAAAGTCACCAAGCAACGCCCAGAGTCCGAAGATCAGGAACGCCGGCATGAGGAGTGGACTGTTCCACACAGCCCCGTAGTAGCTCGGCGCGATGACCATCAGCAGGCCGAGCATGACGAGCGGAAACAGCGAGATGATCCATGCCGACATCCTGCCCTCCGCCGACAATGCCCGGATCTTCAGGCGCAGTTTCTGCCGCTCGCGCAGCACGGATGAGAGATTGGCCAGGATTTCCGTGAGGTTGCCGCCGGTCTTGGCTTGAATGGACAGCGATACCGACAGCAGATGAAGTCCCTCGAACCCAACCCGCTGCGAAAGTTTTCGGACCGCCTGCTCCAGGCTGAGGCCGAATGTGATCTCGTCGGAAACGATGCCGAATTCGGTGCCGAGCGGGTCAGGCATTTCGCGGGCCACGAGTGCGATCGCCACGGTGGTCGGATGCCCGGCCCGCAGCGAACGGACGATCATGTCCAATGCGTCGGGAAGCTGGCCCGCGAATTTCACGATACGGTTGTTGCGTGCGCGCCGAAGCAGCAGAAGCGGCAGAGCAAATCCCACAAGCAAAAAGACGAGGAGGCCTATTACCGACGAAAACCCGAGAATCAATGGCAAGACCAGCGCCAGCACCAGTCCTGCCAAGAGGAACATTACGGCGAAAGCCAGCGGATTGCCGGTGATGCCCGACTGCGTGTAGAGCCGGTTCAGGGCGACCATGCCGAAGATAAAATCGCCTGAGTCCGTCAACCCGCGTTCGCGCAGCAGGCCTTGCAGCGTCTTTTCGGCCGGCGCTTCTTCCGCCAGACGCTGAAGACGCCGGTTTACGACGCCGGCTCGGACGCGCCGCGATGCGTAAGATACATAGAATGACTCGGCGGCGAGGATCACCGACGCAGCGGCGAGCACGTAGATGAAGTAAAGTAGGGTCTGGCCGGTCGGCATCAGAGAGGAACCTGCGGATTGAAGGCATCCTTGGCAAACTGATGCCCTAGCATCGCGACTTCCTGGGCAAAACGGGGACGTACGCCGGTAGCGCGAAAATCGCCGATGATCTTGCCTTCCGCGGTCACATCGCGGCGAACGAAATGGTAGATTTCCTGAAGCTGGACGACGTTGCCTTCCATGCCGGTCAATTCCGATATGGAAACGACCCGCCTGCCGCCATCGGAAAGGCGCTGCGTCTGCACGATGATGTCGATGGCCGACGCAATCTGCGCCCGGATGGATTCGTGGGTCATCGGCATGCCCGCCATGCCGACCATCTGCTCCAGCCGGGATATGGCGTCGCGCGGCGTGTTGGCATGGATGGTGGTCATCGAGCCCTCATGGCCGGTATTCATGGCCTGCAGCATGTCGAAGGCCTCCTCGCCGCGAACCTCGCCGACGATGATGCGGTCGGGCCGCATGCGCAGTGCATTCTTCAGCAGTTCGCGCTGGCGAACCTCGCCCTTGCCCTCGACATTGGGCGGGCGCGTCTCGAGACGGCCCACATGCGGCTGCTGTAGTTGCAGTTCCGCCGCGTCCTCAATGGTGATCAGGCGTTCAGTGCCCGGAATGTAGCTCGACAGCGCGTTGAGCAAGGTCGTCTTGCCGCTGCCGGTACCACCCGAAACCAGAATCGACTTGCGCGCCTGCACCGCGATCCGCAACAAATCGACCATGGGGGGGCGGATCGAGTTAAATGCAACCAGGCGCTCCAGTGAATAAGGATGCTTGGAGAATTTGCGGATCGACACCAGTGGGCCGTCGACCGAGATCGGCCGCACCGCGATGTTGACGCGCGAACCGTCTGCAAGGCGTGCATCGACCATCGGCGCGGATTCATCGACGCGGCGGCCGATGGCCGAGACGATCTTGTTTATGATGCGCAGCAGGTGCGCTTCGTCGCGGAAACGGATCGCGGTTTCCTCGATCACGCCACGGCGCTCGATAAACACGCGGTTGTGGGTGTTGATCAGAATGTCGGCGATCGAATCGTCCTTGAGCAGCGGTTCGATCGGCCCCAACCCGAGCATCTCGTCGGCGGTATCGCTGGTCAGCTGGTCGAGTTCTCGCGCATTCAACGGCACGGCGCGAGCGCGAACGAACTCGCGCACGATCGGCCGGATCTCGTGCAGGATCTCGTCCTTGGATGCCGTTTCCAGAACCGCAAGATTGAACCGCTCGATGAGATGCCTGTGCAGATCGACCTTGAGCGTCAGAAACTCATCGCCGTTTGCCGCGATCTCCGCAGCAGGTGCCGCAACCGGCTGCAATAGCGCCGGAGACAGTTGCTCTACCTGACGCTCACTTGGTCCCTTGATGAAGCGGCCTAACATGTCGCTCGAGCCCCCCGAGAATCCCCAAGGTTGGAAACTAAGCGTTAACCACGCATGGCACAAGCGCCGAGCGCGGCCGAAAGGATCGAATACTTACAACATAGTTAAGACGAGACCCCAAAAAAATCGTTTTATTTCGAGGGTGTGTATCCAGGGGCACACCTCATCTCCAACCTCACGAAACGTTTCGCCCTGCAACGTGCAAATGTGTCGCCGCGGACCCTCGGTAAACCCTTACATATAAAGGACTATGCACATACCCTAATATGATGGGGCTTCCGCCAAGAGTGCGGCAAATTTGTGAACGAATGGTTAAGGGCACTTGAAAAGCAAATCGAATCAATCCCTTGTCAGAATTGAACTGGCTTCCGATCAGGTATTCGAAGGGTATTCAAAGGTTAAGGAACTGTTAATCCCATTTGACTCTGCTTTTTGTCGGGACTTAGATCAAGTCGACGGGGGATGCTTGGGTATGGGGTTCATCCTTAGGCTCGTCTCGTCGGGTTCAAACCTCCAAAGGGAGAAATTGGCATGAAGAAGCTCATGACGATGGCCCGGCAGTTCCGCGACGACGATAACGGCGCTGCTATGGTCGAATATTCCATTCTGGTCGGCATCATCGCCGGCGCCGCGATCCTTATCATCGTCGGCATCGGCCTGTGGGTGGGCGGCCGGTTTACCGAGCTGTGCTCTGATCTGGACTCAAGCGGCATCGGCAGTTGCGGCAGCGGTACCGGAAGCTGATAGCAGAAGCATCCAGGGTCCGGGCAGCAATGCCCGGGCCCTATTTCGCCCAGGGCGGGCGATTCACTAGATTTGGGGCTTGGGTCGATGCGCGCTAACACAATCATCATGATCGTCCTCGCCGGCGTGTTCGGCGTCCTGGCGGTGGTACTTTCCAATATCTGGCTGGCGAACCAGCGCAACGCGCTGGCGCAGGCAAACGGTGTGCCGCGCGACACGGTCGTGGTGGCGGCTGTTGCGCTGAAGTTCGGCGACACGCTGACCGCCGAGAAATTACATGAAATCGCCTGGCCGGCGGGCGCGGTCCCGGCTGGCGCCTTCAAGAGCACCAAGGAACTCCTGACCGGCGACGCCAAGCAGGCATTGCAGGCGATCGGGGCCAATGAGCCCATAATTGCGACGAAGATCACCGGCCCCGGCCAGCGCGCCACGCTTTCGGCTGTGCTCACCGAAGGCATGAAGGCCGTTTCCATCAGGGTCAATGACGTGCTCGGCGTTGCAGGCTTCGTTTTCCCTGGCGACCGGGTCGATGTGCTGCTAACCCGTACGGTGCGTAGCGGTGATGGTCCCGACAAGAGTTTCGTCGATGTATTGCTGCAGAGCATGAAGGTGCTCGCCGTCGACCAGGTGGCGGATGAGAGCAAGGACAACCCGACAGTGGTGAAGTCAGTGACGCTGGAAGTCAGCACCAAGGATGCGCAGAAGCTGACATTGGCGGCCGGCGCTGGTCAATTGTCGCTGGCGCTTCGCCAGGCCGCGGCCAGCCAGGGCGAGGCCACTGAGCGCGTCACACTTGCCGACCTTACCGGCGACACGCCCGACGATGTCGCCGCCAGGCAGGCTGAACTCGACAAGCAGGCGGCAGCCGAAGCCGAGGCCGCAGCCGAGCGCAAACGCGCCGACGACAAATTGGCCGGGCTGACCCAGGCAGTCGAACGGGTAGGAAGCAGACTCGACGATCTGAGCAAGGTCAAGCCGGCCCCAGCTGTGGCATCTGCGCCGCAAGTGAAGGAAATCGTCAAGGAAGTTGTCAAATATGTACAGCCGGAACCGCCGGCTCGAGCGACAGTCGGTGTCTTTCGAGGTATAAAGCTCGAAACATACGATGTGCCGCGACAGAAATAATACCGGCATATTAGGATAGGTGGAATCCGAATCAGCCGGCAGGGGGGTAGCGTAGATGCGTGCGTACTGGGGACCACTCGCGGCGGCTGCTCTGGCCTGTTTTGCAGCGCTTCTGCAGCTCAGCTTTGCGGCTCACGCTACTGACCGCAACATCGACGTGTCGAACCCGACCGTCCACCGCGTCTTCATACCCACGTCGCAATCGGTGACGATCCAGGTGAACGCGACGCTGGGCGACATCGTCGTCGGCGACGAGAAGATCGCCGACGCCCAGCCGATGACCGACAAGACGCTCTATGTCATCGGCAAGAGTGCCGGCACCACCACAGTAAATCTCTTTTCCGAGGACAAGCGCTCGCTTGGCGTTATCCAGGTCGAGGTCGGGGTCGACGTCAGCGACATGGCGCAGGCGATCCGTCAGGTGGCGCCCAAATCGCGCATCGAGATCGGTTCGATCAATGGCAAGGTCAGGCTTGGCGGCCACGTCAAGGACGGCGCGACGCTGGCAGCCATCATGGAGGTGGCTCAGCAATATGGACCCGACGCCATCATCAACTCCGTCATCGTTGACGACAGCCAGCAGGTGAACCTGGAAGTTCGCGTGCTGGAAGCCAAGCGCAATGCCGGCCGCGACCTCGGCGTTTCGATCAGGAGCAGGAACGGAAGCGGTACGACGCGCACCGGGACGGGCATCGCCGCCGTCGACGAAGACAATGTGGTGCTGGGACCGGGAGACCTGGTCAGCGGCCTGCTGTCGAACAGCAATCCCTTTGCAGCGCTGATCACCCGCGTCATCGACAGCAACATCAAGGTCGATCTGATCATCGAGGCGCTCGAGGCCAAGGGCGTGGTGCGCACGCTGGCCGAACCCAATCTGACCACGCTTTCAGGCGAGACGGCCAGCTTCAACGCCGGCGGTGAAGTGCCTATCCGCAGCGTCGGCACCAATGGTGATATCCAGATCGAGTTCAAGCAATTCGGCGTCAATCTGCTGTTCACGCCGGTGGTGCTGGACGACGGCAAGATCCATATGAAGCTGGCGCCGGAAGTGAGCGACCTGACCGGTTTCACCAGCGCGGGCGACCCGATCTTCACCAATCGCAAACTGTCGACCACCGTCGAACTGCGCGACGGCCAGAGTTTTGCCGTCGGCGGACTTCTGTCCAGCAAGACCACCAAGCTGCAGAACCAGGTGCCCTGGCTCGGACAGGTGCCGGTCATTGGCACGCTGTTCCGCAACTCCAGCAACCAGAAGGAAGAAACCGAGCTTGTCGTCGTCGTCACGCCGCATATCGTGCGGCCAGTCAAGCCCGGCGAACAGCTGGCGACGCCGTTCGACAAGACGCGGCCGGCCAACGACCCGGAGTTCTTCATCCTCGGGCAGCTCGAAGTGACCAAGGACATGGTTCGCAAATATGAACTCGGCGAAGGCGTGACCGGCCCTTATGGCCACATGCTGGACCTCAAATCGAAGGACAAGATGCTCTATGTCAAGAAATAGCGTCCTGATCCTCATCCTGTGCGCCGGCGCGCTGACGGGCTGCGCCGCCGACTATCTGAACAATTACGACACGGTGACGCTGGCAGCCGGCGATACGCAGAAATTCAACTCGCTGCTGCAGACGGTCGACCCGCTCAATCCGAACTCGAAGAACACCAGAATAGAGGACGATGGCGTGCGCGCCGCCGGTGTCGCCCAGAGGTACAAGATTCCGCCACCGCCACCGCCGGCCCCGAACATCACGGTGAACGTCGGCAATACGAATTGAACAGAAGGATGCGGTTTTATACGCGCCAGGCGAACGAGGGTTTCTGGCGCCAGGGGAGCTAAGAGTAACGCCATGTTGCGAACCATTCGCGCGTTCTGGCACGATCAAAGGGGTGTAGCCCTCGTTCTAGTGGCCATCATGCTGCCGGCGATCATCGGCTTTTCGCTGCTGGTGATCGACATGAGCCGGGCCAACAACCTGCACAACGACTTGCAAAAGGGCGCCGACGCTTTTTCGCTCGCCGGGGCCTCGGAACTCGACGGCAAGCCGGATTCGATCGATCGCTCCGATCGCGCAATCGCCAATCTCGTCGACAACACGTATAAGTTCTCAAGCGCCGGGCCGATACAGATGCTGACCGCGGCCGGCATAACCCGCCGCTACCTGCGGTCGCTTCCGCCAAATGACACTGACGCAATCAGGGTGCAGGACGTCACCACCGACGCTGTTGAAGCCCAGTTTGTCGAGGTGACGGTCAACCCGACTGGGTTCTCGGCTATCTTTCCCGCATCGTTTCTGACTGGCAATACCGGCGATAATGCCTTCAACATCCGAGCGACCGCAGTCGCAGGCTTTGCCGGAGTCGTCGTCTGCGACATGACCCCCCTTTTCATCTGCAACCCGTTCCCCGGTGAGAACCTGCAGGATGTGGTCAACAATCAGAATTTCTTCCGAAAGGGCATCAAGCTTGTGATGGGCTCGACGTCGTGGGGGCCTGGCAACATGGGCTTCCTTAGACCCGCCGTTTCCCATGGCTATGGTGAGGGCGACCTTGCCGACGACATCGCCCATGTCGATTTCCCCGAGTGCGTGAACAGCCGTGGTATTTACACCCAGACCGGCAATCTGACCGAAAAGGCCAAGGCGGCGTTCAATACCCGCTTCGACATGTACGGCCCTCACTTTGGAAAGAACGATGCGACTGTTCCTCCCGCACCGAATATTCGGAAGGGCTTCGATTTCAAGCCCAAGGGAAACAAACCAGGCACCGACCCGTGCGATATGATCCCCGCGACCGATCTCACGAAGTTCCATGGCCTGACGCAGGACACCGCTTACCCGCTCTTTGACGGGCGCATCGGCAATGGCTTCTGGGACTACGACGGCTACGTGGCCGCCAACTATCCCAATGGCGAACTGGCAGACTTTAGGGACGCGAGCGGAAACGCCTACTCCAACACCAACCCGCCATCTCGATACGACCTCTACAAATACGAGCTAAACACCCCCGGACTGGTGAACACTCCCTCTGTCGGCGGTGAAACCGGCCAAGCAATGTGTCACGCAACTCCATCGACCGACCCCGATCGTCGGCTAGTCTATGCCGCGATTGTCGACTGCGACCAGTACGCGGACGAATTGAACGGGCAGAGCGGCTCAATGACCGCGATAGGGTTCGCAAGCTTCTTCCTCACCGAACCAGTTACCGGCGACGATGTGTTCGCCGAAATCGTTGACATCGACGGCAACGCAGGGCGCGGGACCATGGTCGGCTTCGCGAAGGACAATGTCCAACTTTACCGCTGAGCGCACAGGAATCCTTCGCCGACTCGCCCGGAAATTCCGCCGCGAGGAGCGCGGCGCGATCCTGGTCGAGATGACGCTGATCACGCCGCTGATGATCGCGCTGTCGGCGGGTGTATTCGAGTTCGGCACCATCATCCACCGGAAGCTGCTGATAGAAGTGGGCCTGCAGGACGCAGCACGGTACATGGCACGTTGCACGACCGGCTTCGCCACTGTGAATTGCACCACGACGGCGCAGAACATTGCCAAGTATGGGACACCGACGGTCGGAACCTTGAGAGTTGCCGACTGGGGCACCGACGAGCCGGTCGTCATATCAACCTATGACACCACAAATGGGGTCGATCCCGACACCGGGCTGCAGGACTACCGAGGGACCGGCGCGACTGTCCGCACGATCCGCGTGACCACCAGCTACGCATATGGGGCTACGGCGCTGCTCTCCTATATCGGTATCGGTCCAATCACCATCACCGCTTCACATGAGGAGCGATTTATCGGGTATTAGCATGCGACCATTGAGTGATTTCAGACAAGACGAGTGCGGAGCAGCCATGGTCGAGGCTGCAATTGCCATGACACTGCTTCTTACGCTGACGCTTGGCTTCATCGATTTCGGCTATGCGCTCTACCAATGGAATGCCGCGACCAAGGCGGTCCAAGTCGGCGCGAGGGCAGCCTCCATTTCCAATCCAGTCGTTACCGCGCTTGCCAGCGCAGCGGGCACCGCGAATACGGCACTGGTAGGCACGGCGATGCCAGAAAATAGCTATTCATACTCCTGTACGGGAGCCGGCGTCTGTTGTACCGGAGCCGGCGTCTGTACTTCTACGCTCAACCAGCCGAATTTCGACGCGATCTACAATCGCATGGTCGTGTTTTTTCCAAGGCTCCAACCGGCAAACGTCAGGATCACCTACTCCGCAACCGGGCTCGGCTATTGGGGACGCCCGGGTGGTCCGGTCCCGACGATAACCGTCAGCCTGCAGAATGTGACCTTCCAATTTTTCTTTCTGGGCGCACTGCTTGGATTCGACAATATCACCATGCCCCCCATGCTGAGCACGGTTACGGGCGAAGACTTGAAGAGCACCTATCCATGAATGCCATCAACACCAAGGTCCTTCCGACAAAACGCAAACAGGTCGCCCTGTTCTCGTCCGATCCGAATTTCAAGCGCGATGTGGCGACGCGGCTCGAGGCGCTGGCGATCTATGATGTCAGGATTTCCGATACGGGCGACTTCCTCAACGGACCGCCCGCCGACACGCGCCCCGGCATCGTCATCCTCGACTTTGGACATGGCGAGCTGCTCGGCCAGCCGGGCATCGTCGAGGCCCGCGCCAAATGGGCAACCGTGCCGCTGATCGCGGTGTCCGACGAACTGACGTCGGAGCAGACGCGGGCGCTGGTGCGCATGAACGCTTCGGACTGGCTTCACAAGCCGCTCGACGCCAAGGAGCTGCTCAACGCCGTCACCTTCCACGACACCGGCAACCAGGGCACCAAGAGCCGCATCATCACCTTCATCGGCGCCAGCGGCGGTGCCGGCGCGACGACGCTGGCCTTGTCGGCGGCGGAATTCCTGGCGTCGAAATCGACCGATCGCGCCGCGGCGACCTGCCTGGTCGATCTCGATTTCCAGAGCGCCAATTGCGGCGCCTATCTCAACCAGTTCAACCAGTTCGACCTCGCTGGGATCATCGGCATGCCGGAAAGGCTCGATGTCGAGCTGATGGACGTCATCAAGCTGTCGCGCCCGTCCGGCCTGACGCTCTATTCCTTCGAGCGGCCGCAACTGCCGTTCGAACCGCAGGGCGCCGATTTCGTGTTCCGGCTGCTCGACCTCGTCGCCTACCGGTTCGACGACATCGTCATCGACCTGCCGAACATCGAGACGCCCTGGCACAATTCGGTGCTGTCGACGAGCGACGAGATCTTCATCGTCTTCGAGCTCAACGTCGCCTCGCTGCGCCAGGGCAAGCGGCTCTACAAGAAGATCCGCGAATTGCGCGGCAATCAGGTGAACATCACGCTGGTCGCCAACAAGCATAAGCGCAAATGGTTCGGAAACCACTTCTCGCGCAGCGAGCTGGAAAAGATCTTCAAGGCGCCGCACATCAAGTCGGTGGCTCTGGACAATGCGCTTTTGACCGATGCCCTGAACCGTGCCATCCTGCCTTCCGAAGTGGACGGGCGGGCGCGCTTCAACAAGGATCTGAAGCGGATGTTCAAGGAACGGCTGGACGATGCCGCTCGCTAACCACCGCTTCGCCCAGGGGCTCACCGGCGCCTGCATGATGGGCCTGGCACTGGCGTCGGCCTGCGATCTCGCCGAGGCCCGGTCCGCGCTGCTGGACCGCCCGCCGCTGCCGGCCATGGGCCCCAGCCTGCGCAAGACGGTCGCCTTCGCTACCAGCGAGCAGGCCGGCACGATCATCATCCGCAAGGACGAGAAGGCGCTCTACCTGGTGACCAGCCAGGGGCAGGCATTGCGCTACCAGATCAGCGTCGGCCGCGACGGCTTCGGCTGGACCGGAACCGTCAAGGTCGGCGCCAAGACGGAATGGCCCGAATGGCGGCCGCCCAAGGAAATGCGCGCCCGCCAGCCGGAGCTGCCGGCCATGGTGCCGGCCGGTCCCTATAATCCGCTTGGCGCTCGCGCCCTTTACCTCTCCCGGGACGGGCGCGACACGCTCTACCGCATCCATGGCACCAACGATCCCAAAGGGGTCGGCTTCGACGGAACATCGGGCTGTTTTCGCCTTACCAACACCGATGTGATCGATCTCTTCAAGCGCGTCGCGGTGGGCGCAAAGGTGGTGGTGGAATGACTATGATCAGCGACCCGGACATGCCGGCCATCGAACTCGGCGCGCAGGAAGTCGTCGCCGGCAAGCCCAGCCGCAAAGGCACCATCGGTGTCGTTGTCGCGGGCGCTGCGCTGGTCACCATCGTGAACCTGACGGCCGCGGTCTATCTCTACCGCGGCATGAACGATTTGCGCGTCGTCGAAGCCCGGCTGGAGCAGCTCGGCCAGTTCGAGCAGCGCATCGGTGCCCGCCTCGATACGATCAACAACGGCTTCCAGAGCCGGTTCGAAAAACTGGACAGCCAGTTGCAATCGGATTTCAACGAAATCGACCGCAACGTTGCCCGGCTTGAGCAGAACCCGCCCGTTGCCGCCAGCGACGACAGCATGTCGAGCGCGCCCGAGCCGACGGTGGTCACGACAAGCACGGCGGAGGAAGCCCCTGCCGTTGCCGAAAACATGGCGGAGCCGGATGCGATCGAGATGCCGCGCCCGCCGAGAAAGCGGACCCCGGCTGTTGCCCCGCCACCGAACCCCGCCTACCAGCGCATCCAGCAGGCGGACGGCAAGGTCTATTATCGGAAGATCAACTAGATCACTCGGCCTGGTTGGCGCAGAGCGCTAAAGATCTCGCTGCAGAGCCAGGATGCGGATTGCGCGTGCTTCGGTGCGCTGCCTGGCTTCGCTAAGGAAGGCAATATGGCAATAGGCGCATGCGGCAGCGCCGAGAGCCAGCACCAGGCTGTTCTTCAAGGTGAAGTCGACCATCAGCGAGAACTGAAGGCCTCTCGGCGCCGTGAATGAGGCAATCGTGCTCGCCGTTTCCGAATGACTGCTGACGGCGATCATCAGCCCGGCGAAAAGCAGGGCGACATGATTGGCCAGGAAGAAGGCGGCCGATCCCTTCGCCCGGCAGGTCATCCAGCAGAGCATGGAGGCACTTGCCAGCATGGCGGCATCAAGCACGAACGAGCCACCCAGATAAAGGCCGACCTGCTGCCAAAACATCGTTGCCAATGGGCGCAGTTCAAGCCAGATCCACCACATTGCGGGGCTGGACGGATAGGCGCCGAGCAGGAACGTCGCGGTTCGCTCCGCCGCCAGAATGAGCAGCATGAGGGCTGGGAAGGCAAAGAGCAGTATCGGTTTGCGCTTCATGTCATCCTCGACGATCCGAGGCGCAGAGTAGGCGGCATTGATTGCACAAGGCTTAACGGCGGCAGATCCCAAAAGCCTATGATATGCTTGCGCCGACGGCAAGGATCGCCGGCGCGGACGGGTTCAGCGAAGGATCGATGCCGTTTTCCCAGGCGATATCGGCTTCGGCGGGAAGCCAAGCGAGCAGGCCGATGAGCGGCGCGGGTCTGGCGCAAAGGCCGGGCCTTGCGATCGCGTTCGGAGCCCTCGAACTGCTGGCCGGGGTCTTGCTGATCATCTGGGCGGGCGCCCTGGTCGCGGTCGACCGGCCCAAGCTTGCGCCGGCACAGGCTGTCGGTGGCGAGCAGCCGATCCCAGCAGTTGCATCTCCTCTGGAGACAGGACCACAACAGCCGGCACGCAAGATCGCCCAGGACCTCATTGCCCCGCCGCCGCTCGAAGTATCGGCAATCGAGCGGATCGAGCCGCGCCTGCCGCTTGGCGAACTCGGTTTGGCGTCATGGCCGGAAACGCCGATGCCGGACGACTGGCGGGAGACCCTGCTCTACCGTCCGATCGCCACCTCATCGGCCGCTTTCGAGGCGATGGGCAGGACGGTGGCCATCAGCGGCACGCTCGGCGTCGATCCGGACCAAAGCTGTTCGTTTGGCGAGGCGGCCTGGCCTTGCGGTCAGCGAGCCCGCGCGGCCTTCAATGCCTGGCTGCGCGGGCGGGCGCTGAAATGCTTCGTGCCGCCGGAGACCGACCGTTTCGCCATTGCCGCGCCCTGCAAGCTCGGCAAGCAGGATGTCGGCGCCTGGCTGGTGGCCAATGGCTGGGCCATGGCGGCGCCCGGCGGCATCTACAGCAAGGCAGAGGCGACGGCCAGGACTGCCGGCATGGGCATATTCGGACCGCCGCAATAGTCGGCCGGCCGCCAAGCCCCGGATATTTCTTTTGTTAACCGTTGCGGCGCAGCTTTCCCCTGGAGTAACCGCGGTTTGATGTTTTGGGCTCGAGCAGGGGACGTCATTTGTCCCATTCATCAAATTGTAGGTTCCTCGAAACCGAAATTGCAACACACAGGCCTTATGCAAGCGCATCCGACAGGAGATTGGCCGGTGACGAGAACAATGACGACCAGCGCTGCCCATGCGTGGAAAGAAGTCGCTTGGTTGACCCTTCTGGGGACCGCCGGCTGTCTTGGCCTTTCGCTGGGCCTCAACTATCTGCTTCTGTTCAGCGAGGGGCTGACGCCGTTCGCGCGCAGCATGATCACGGCAGCGATTCTGCCGCTGGCGATCGGCCTGCCGCTTTTCCTGGTGATCGGCTGGAAGCAGATCGAGCTTCGCCGCTACCGGCAGGAGCTCAACCGTTCGGCGACCTATGACAGGCTGACCGGCTGCCTGAACGGGCCTGTCTTCACGTCGCTGGTCGAAAGACGGGCATCGAGGCCAGCGCAGACCGGCCCGCGTTCCGGCGCCTTCCTGGTGATCCATCCGGAGCATCTCAGGTCGCTCAATCTTCGCTTCGGCCTGGAATGGGGTGACGAAGCCCTGCGGCTCATCGCCTCGACCATACAATCGTCGGTGCGCAAGGAAGATCTGGTCGGTCGCATCGGCACGTCGATGTTCGGCGTCTTTCTGCCCGGCGCGACCGAACAGGATGCGAAGGAAATCGGCGAACGCATCCGGGCGCGAGTCGCACAGGTCTATTTCGCGCCGAAGGGCGCGGAGGCTGTGCTGGCGATCAGCGTCGGCGGTGTCGTGTTCGAGCACGAACTCGCCTTCGAGGACATGTTCCGGTCGGCGGAAGAGCGTTTGTCGCAATCCCGGGACGGACTGGAATTGTCGCATATAGGCGACGACCGCAGCTGAAACGGCAGATCTGGTCGAACGATCGATGAGAGACTGGTGCTGCGAGAGAGGATTGAACTCTAGTCGAATTCAATAATTTCAATATCTTACGTGATGTTTTGCAACATTGTGACGTTCATAAAAATGAACTGATAGACAACCCTCGTATTTCAGTCGGCCCTGGGATCGGGAATGCCCGCCTGGTGGGTTCTGTCCTGCAGCTGCCAGGGACGGAACCAGATAGGGCCCTGCCGCGTCATAGAAGCAGGTTCCCATGGAGTCACATCGATGATTAGGCTCGTTCTGTTCATCGCCGCGGCGCTCGTCCTCGCCTCCGCCGGGACCGAGGCGGCCAAGCTGGACCTAGCCACCGTCAATCAGGCCCAATTCGCCGCCGGAGAACCGAAAGGCTTCAGCCCGGCCCTCCTGAAGGCAGAGATCCTTTTGGATCGCGCCCGCTTCTCGCCGGGCCTGATCGACGGGCGCGTTTCAGAGAACTTCACCAAAGCGGTCCGGGCCTTTCAGGCGGCGAACGGTTTCCCATCCGATGGCAAGCTTACTCTGGAGACCTGGGACAAGCTGATGGCAACCTCCGGCAGCCCGGTCCTGGTCACCTATGAGCTGACGCGCAAAGATGTGCGCGGACCTTTTACCAAGCGTATTCCGGCGCGCCTGGAGAGGATGGCCCGCCTGCCGCGGCTCGGCTATCACAACGCGATGGAGAAGCTGGCGGAACGCTTCCATGTCAGCGAACAATTGCTCAGACGGCTCAATCCGGGCACCCGCTTCAAGAAGGTCGGCACGAAGTTGCATGTGCCGGATGTTGGTCGGGGCGATCCTCCTACTGCCGTTGCCGGCGTCGAGGTCGACAAGGGCGCACGCCTGGTGCGCGTGCTTGATCCCTCGGGAAAATGGCTCGCAGTCTTCCCGGCTTCCATCGGCAGCGACGAGAAGCCGGCGCCAAATGGCGAGGCGGAGATCAAACGCGTGGTGCATAACCCGACCTATCACTACGATCCCGACTTCGCTTTCAAGGGGGTCAAGTCCAAGCGGCCCTTCACCATTGCCGCCGGGCCGAACAATCCTGTGGGATCGATCTGGATCGACCTTTCCATCGAAAGCTACGGAATTCACGGCACGCCCGAACCTGGCAAGATCGGCACGACCTTCTCCCATGGCTGCATCAGGCTGACCAACTGGGATGCCGAGGACCTCGCTTCCATGGTGCAGAAAAACACGAAAGTTAGCTTCAAGGACGAAATGGCGAACGCAGGCGACGAGCGGCCTCAGTAGCCCAATACGCGGAATGCTTGGCAAGTTTGTCGCTCGCGTGTTTGCAGCGCGCACATTCCGGCAGCCGACAAGGTCATTTGGCAGGTGGTAACCCGTCCAAGATCTGATCTCATTAACACGCGAGCAGGGCCTTTCCGTATTTGGCCCACAGCTGCTCGCAATCTCTGGCTCGAAGAGTTGGAGTCCCCAGGTCGCCATATACGACCATTGCGGCACGGACATCGTAGCCCAAGATCGGAGCATTGGCGACAAACTGGACGGCCTCGCCCAGACGGCGGACGTCAAGAGCGGCATCGGTTTTATTGGTGCTATCGAACACACCCAGGATCTGGGCTTCCTTGTTCCTCACTGCCAAAACAGCTGCCAGCGCTTCTTCGGTCATCATGTGGCCTGTCGACGAACGGTTTCAGGAATATCCACAACGCGTCGCGGCGTGTTCTGATTGCGCAGAACGCTTCGCGACATTTTTTGATTGCATCTTGCCGCGAACCATTCAGCGCCATCGCGCGTCAAACCGATGAGGCATTGGTTAGCGAAATCCGCCGGCACGTCCACGATGGTGTCAATTACGGCCCAAGTGTCGGTCGGCTCCTGCACGACCACGAATCTCATATTAGTCACTCCTAATGGAATAACTCGCGAGAAGGGCCGCTGTTCCGCCGCGCGGTGCAGTGCCGCCGCTCCGCGTCGGAAATTGCTGAAGACCTGCTGGAACCGGCTGAGTTGCGCCTAAGGGTCCTGGCTGGGTGCTCTGTGTATTTGAGATGGAACCGCAAGTCCCCCGCGCGCCTCGCGGCACTGTCGAACGCAATCTTGACGCCGCACATAGGAGCACCGACCTCGGGGCAGGCGTGCCGTTCGGAACGCCGAGGGTGAAGTGTTAGCGTATCTGAATGAGCCTTGAACCTGCTTGGCCGGTTCGCCGTTCTTTTTCGTCGTAATCTCCGACTATCAGGCGCCATCCTCGTAGAGCTCAATGGGGAGTCCGTCAGGGTCCGCAATGAAAGTAAACGAACGTCCTGTGTGGGGATCGATTCGGATAGGCTCAACTTCGACGCCTCGCGCCCGAAGTAACCGGGCGGTCGCCTCAACCGAGTCGACCGAGAATGCTAAGTGTCGCAATCCGCATGCCTCGGGCCTGGTGGGCCGGCTCGGTGGTGCTGGAAAACTGAACAACTCGATCTGCACAGGTCCATGGCGCAGGTCGCACTTCCAAGATTGCCTTTCGGCGCGCCAATTTTCGTCGACAACCACGAAATCGAGGTTGTTCGTGTAGAACTGCTTGGAGACCTCGTAGTCACTGCAGATGATTGCGACGTGATGGATTCCCAGAAACATCGAATTGGCCTCATGTGAGCGCGGACAAATCAAACAGAGCGATCACAAGTCACGCTTTAAGCCCGCGAGGATCCGCTTCGGTGAGAACGGGATGCGGCGGAACCTCACCCCGATTGCATCGAATAGCGCATTACCAAGAGCAGCTGCGGTCGGTCCCTGCGCCGCGCAGCGTCACCAAGCGCGTTGTGGTGTCGAACGCTTGGGATCACTGCCACGACAAGCAGGAGAACTGACAGGCGTTTACGGCGATCCGTAGGCGCCGTTATGATAGATCAGCGCAGGACCGGGCTCTCCGCTCATAACATGGCGGACGCTGCCGAGGATCAACGCATGGCTGTGGCGAATGATAGTAGCCTCGACCGTGCAATCGACTGCGGCAAGCGCGCCTTCAAGTGCCAGTGCGCCGGTCGCAAGAGCAGACCAGGCCGCTACGGCAGGCAAGCCAGAACCGCTGCGACACCAACCGCAACGAGCAAACCAGGATCTTTCTAAACCACGATGTCTTCCACGGTGACGCAGTGCCACGTAAGCCGCGTCGTCGTGACTAAATGCCGAGCATCTTCTTGGCTTCGTTGAGCGCAGCCTCTGATCCTGCATGATCGCCGGCGGCATGCAATTTTTCTTGGGCACGCAGTTCTTTGACCTTGGTCATGTCAGCCTCCGCAAGGGTCGCGGTCGGCAACGCCGAATCAATCGCGGCCATGATGGTCGGGCATGAATTCGCAAAGGCGGCTGCTGGGATGACCGACAAGAAAAGCGCAAGAGAAATTGAACGCAACATGGCTGTTCCTCCCTGCCGGCCCCGGAAGGCATAGCATCGACGACCGGCACGCCAATATTATAGGGCAGCACCCGCTACGGCAATCACCATGCTGGAATGCAGGCCTCTTTCTGAAGGACTCGCGCCTGCTCGATCAATTTCTTCATGGTTGCAAGGTCGGTTGCGCCCGAGCCGCCGCCGCATGCTCAGCGTGGACCGCCGGGAGACGGCGAGGAGCTTCGGTCGGGCCGAGCAAGCCGAACGACCCGGTTGGGGACGCGATGATAAGACGATCGACGCCCGCTGAAGCAGCCTGTGCCGCGACACCGACCGCGAAAGCCGCCCCCCGAACAACGTATCATGCCGGTGGTGCGCAGGCTGGGAATTAGCAAGTCTGGCGACGGCAGCACAAAGCATCATCCGACGGAACGGCTACTCCTTGCGAATTGCTCCATTAGTAGTATCTAATATCAAATTGATGGTCGTGCAGGAGCCGACCGAAGCCTGGGCCGTAGTTGATGCTGATCGTGAACGTGCCGGCGAATTTCGCTAACCAATGCCTCATCGGCCGAATGGTTCGCGGCAAGGTGCAATCAACAAACGAGTCCTGAAATCTTGATAGGCGGACGAGCGAGAATGCCCTGTCGCGCTCTAGGGAAGGAGACCGCAAGCCATGCACACTATCAGGATGCTCACCGCCGCCATGCTTTTTCTCCCCGGTCTGGCCTCCGCGGCCGACTTACCGCAATTGGACGAACGGCAACTGGTGATGCCGGTCAGCCACGGTATTTCGCTGGCCGACCGGTCGACCGTCAACCGCTGCAACTCGGCAATCGCAGAATGGGCCGCGCAATACAATCCGGTTGCCGTCGAGACCAGCCTGACCGAGCCGGTGCGCCGACGCGCTGGCGGCGTGCGGATTGCAACGCTGTTCGTCGCGATCGACTACCTGCGCAAAGGTGGCGTCGAGCCGCGCTCGGCGACCATCGCCTGCACGGTGGCGGCGGACGGCCAGGTCAGTGTTGAACTTAAGGAAGGATAGAACCGGCGCAGATTGTCGTCCTGCGCCGTGAACGCGCATCCGGCTCCCCCGCAGGTGGCGGATTTGCGGCTTCCTGAGCTATCCGCGCCTCGCGCAAACGGGCCGTCTTAGCTTCGCGCGCCTTGCGCTCCAAGTCTATTATCTCTTGGGCTACCCGTTTGGCTCTAGCGTCTCGATCTGTGTCGATCCTTGTCGCCACGTTAGCCCTCCGCCTTGAAGTTCTTGGCTTCCTTCTCGGCTTTGACCTTGCCGTGCTTTTCAGCAAGATCCTTAGCCTGCTGAGGGGAAACGTCTGTGATTTCCGCTAAATGCATTGCCTCCTTGTCAGAGAGGCGGTTGTCCTTCTTGCCTTGTTTGGTAGCCATGTATGAATCTCCTCGTTGTTGGAGACTAACGGGCTGGAGGTTAGAGCGTTCCTTTGGAACGCTCTGCCGTCTTGGACAGTGCTTGGAAGCAGGAGGTGCACCATGCCCAATTTCCGCTTTGAGATCGTAGAGTTCGGCAAGACCACGACATTGGAGCAGGAGCTTTGCAGCGCCCGACCTGGCCAGCCCGAGAGCAATCGAAATGGCCCATGCCGCCCTGTCGGCAGGATCCTCGACCGGCGCTGATCAATCGGGCTCGATTATCAAGGTTTACGATGAGGCAGGCTATCTGGTTGCCACCGTCAATTTTTCCGACGTAGTGCGTGATAATTCCGAGCTGCGATCTCGCAGTAGTAATCCGCCCACCGAAGAGCCGGGTGTGATGCGGTCTGGTTGATTAATGTCAAACAGCTAGGCATGTCAGCCACCCATCTTGTGGGTGCGACTTTGTTTTCTGCGTTCGATGCTCCGGGCGTTTCGACGAGCAACTCTCAGTTGGGCAAGTGTCGGTTGCCACCAACCCCTCGACCGTTCGTCCGCTCCTGGCGGACTGCGTGCGGGCCACGTCCTGACCAATTCGGGGAGCGTGGCCGAACGCCAGCGGCCCCATACGTAGTCGACGTGTGCGCGCATCGCGATTGGATATGAAGCGGTCAACTCTAACGGGTCAACGAATGCGCCGGATACTTCATTGAAAACGACAATGCCGTATTGCTCTGTCGCAACTGGCCGACCAAGAGGCGGCAACTCTTCAGCTGGCAGTGGATAGCGATGACGGCGACGTTCGGCGTTCCGCTGTTGAGCGACCTTGGAAGCTCCAGACTCTCTGGCGGCCTCTCGTCGTCGCTTCCTCTCCTGGGGTTCGGCATGTCGGGCAGCCTTTTCGATTCTTGCCCATCTGCGACGTAGCTCTTCATACGAACGGAATGGCACCCGCCAGGCCCGCAATTCGTCGTCCCAACTTGCCCACGGAACTGCCCGCAGTTCCTCGAGTACGATGTTCGAATAAGGCGTGCGAACACGTAGGTCGTCCGAAACCTCCAAGTATGGGCTCGATATCGGATCGAAGGCGAAGGCATCACGTCCCTTGCTGTCCCCGTGGATGGCCAACCTCTCTGCCTCTTGCGCCAACCAGCGGTCGATCCTGCGGCTGGCCGTCTTTCCCGGGACGAACCAGCTCTTGCGCTCATCGCTCCACCTCGCTCGCGTAAAAGCCTGTCGAAATCGCTCGACGGCCATTCTATCGAACGAAAAGCGCGCTTCGGCACCGGGAGCGTCCTGTTTCTGCGGCACAGGACTAGCGTCCGATTTTTCCGCCATGCGCCATCAATCATCTGTTTGCGCACAGAAACGTTCGGTAACCCTTTAAGGTTCATGGCGTGAACCGGGCCGCGCCAGAGCCGAACCGCTCCTTCCGGAACATAGGGCGCGAACGACCGTTTTGCATTTGGGTAAAACCAAGGAGGTTATTGACCATGGACTGGAACCGCGTTGAGGGAAACTGGAAGCAGGTCAAAGGCAAGGTCAAGGAGCAGTGGGGCAAGCTCACTGATGACGATCTGGACCGTATCGCCGGCAAGCGCGACCAACTCGAAGGCAAGATCCAGGAACGTTACGGGATTGAAAAGGATCGCGTGCGTCGGGATATCGACGACTGGTATACCCGACAAGGCTGGTAGAATTGCCTTTCGGCAATCGATGGGGCGCTGTCGCATGGCAGCGCCTTTCTTTTGAAGGTGCCACACCCAACCCACCCACGCTACGGCGCCCGGCGTTCGATCAGCGTCCCCCTGATAGATCGAGCACTTTCTGTTGGGCGAAGGGCGGCGAGCTAGGGCCGGAGGCCAAGCTGGGCTGACTTCCAGCAGGCGGTCGATTACCCGGGATGAAATCAGTTTTCGGAAACGTTAATGGAAAGGGTAACGTTCGAGATCTGACGCCCAATACCGGCGCCAGTGAGCAAAGACCCCTTCGGCCAGCGCGACACCGCGCGCGAGACGCCAGGGAGACCGGAAAATGTCTGCCGCCTATATCAACCGGATCGCGACAGCGGTTCCGGAACACGAGGTTCATCAATTCTATCTGCGGTTTGCGGCTTCGATGCTCGCTGCCAATCGCCGGAGAGTCTTCGAACGCATGGCCGGGCTTGCCGGCATCGAGAGCCGCTATTCCTGCTTTGCACCCGCCATCGATCCCGAAGGACCGTCTGTCGATCTCGCGGCGACTTTCATCCGCGGCGCTTTTCCGGGAACGGCAGCTCGAATGGCGATGTTTTGCGAAGCCGCACCCGTCTTGGCACAAAAGGGCGTCGACGGATTGCAGCTCGGCGGAGACGCATCGCGCCTTACCCACCTCATCGTCACCACTTGCACCGGCTTTTCCGCGCCGGGGATCGACCTCGACCTGGTCGCGCGCTGCGCCCTGCCGGACGGCATCGAACGCACGATGATCGGGTTCATGGGCTGCTACGCGGCGATCAATGGCCTCAAGCTTGCCCGCCATATCGTGCGCTCCGACCCGCGCGCGAAGGTCCTTCTGGTCAATATCGAGCTCTGCACCTTGCATCTCAGCGAAACCACTGAACTGGAAAAGCTGCTGTCGTTCTGCCTTTGGGGCGATGGCTGCGCGGCCGCACTTGTCACCGGCGAGCCCCCCGGCATCGAGCTCAACAGCTTCTATTGCGCAGTCGCGGACGAGCGGCGGAACCTGATGAGCTGGGATATCCGTGACCACGGCTTCGACATGGTTCTTTCCGGCCAGGTGCCGGCGGCGATCCATGACGCGGTGCTGAGCAATCAGAACGCTATCCTCGGCGGCCGGCCGCCGGACGCGATCGACCTCTGGGCCGTGCACCCCGGCGGACGTTCGGTTCTCGACGCTGTCGAAAGAGCGTTGAAACTTGCGCCCGCCGCGCTCACGCCGTCGCGCGAGGTGCTGCGCCGATACGGCAACATGTCGTCGGCGACCGTGATGTTCGTGCTGCAAGAGATGCTGAAGGCGCCGGCGGGCCTCCTCGGCTGCGGCATGTCGTTCGGACCTGGATTGACGGCCGAAACCATGCTTTTTCGAACAGTGTCATGAACGCGCTCAGCCACCGCAGCCTGGTCCCGGAAATCCTTGACGGGCTTGCGGCCGACGATCCGCGGGCGCTCGCCTCGCGCCGCGATCTCCGTCGCATCAACGCGCTGATGTTCCAGGCGCGGATCATGGCGTCATTGCTGAAGAAATTCGTGCCGAAGCCGCCACGCCGCATTCTGGAGATCGGGGCCGGCGACGGCACCTTTATGCTCGCCGTGGCGCGGCGCATCGCTAGGCATTGGCCTCACGTCGAACTGACGCTGCTCGATCGCGTCGGCCTGGTCACCAACGAACTCTCGACCGAATTCGAGAGGCTGGGATGGACCGTCGAAGGTATCACGGCCGACGTCTTCGACTGGGCGGAAAGGGCCGAAGGCGGGCGCATCGACGCAATCACCGTGAACCTTTTCCTGCATCATTTCGACGACGCCGAGCTGGTGCGTCTGTTTTCGCTGCTGGCGCCGAAAGCCCCGTTGACCCTGGCGACCGAACCGCTAAGGGCAATGTCGGCGCTCGCCGCGGCCCGGCTTCTTCCGGCGATCGGCGCGAACGACGTCACCCGACATGATGCGGCCCAGAGCGTGCGCGCCGGCTTTCGCGACCGCGAGCTATCTGCTCTCTGGCTTGCGGCTAATGGCAAGCCGCTGAAGGAGGGGCGCGTCGGTCCCTTTTCGCACGTCTTCGTCGGCGCCAGCACCAATTCCGGTAGGGACCCATGACGCGATCGTCGACTTACGATGCGATCGTCATCGGCGCCGGACCGGCAGGCACCTCCGTCGCGCTGACGTTGGCCCGGCGCGGATGGGCTGTGGCGATTGTGGAAAAGAGTGCGTTCCCGCGCCGTAAAGTCTGCGGAGAATACATCTCGGCGAGTAACATCTCGCTGCTCGGCCGCCTGGAGGTGGGCGATGCCTGGCGCGCCAAAGCCGGCCCCGAAATCCATCGCGTCGGCTTCTTTTCCGGCGAGACCTGCGTCGAGGCGCCGATGCCGGGTGCAAAATATGGGCCCCCTGCAAAGGACGGCTTCGGCCGGGCGCTGGGCCGTGACGTTCTCGACGCTCTGCTCTTGCAGGCGGCGCGGTCGGCGGGCGCCGAAATCTTCCAGCCTTGCCGAGCGGTCGCCACCGACCGGGATGGGGACATGCAAGCGGTGCGCATTCAGGCGAGGGATCAGAATTCCGGCGACGAGACGACGACGTTGCGTGCGCCGGTGATCGTCGCCGCGCACGGCTCCTGGGAGCCGGGACCGCTACCAAGCCAGCTTGAGAAGGCGAGCCGTCCGTCGGACCTGCTCGGCTTCAAGGCGCATTTCACAGGCTCGTTGCTCGCGCCCGATCTGATGCCGCTGCTCACCTTTCCCGGCGGCTATGGCGGCATGGTTTTGGCCGATCATGGCCGGCTGTCGATCTCGTGCTGCATAAGGCGCGACATGCTCGCGCGGCTGCGCAGGAACCATGGTTCCGGGCATGATGGCCCCAAACAGGATGGTCAGGTGTCGGCCGCGGACGCGGTCTACCGTCACCTCACGGCTTCTTGCCGGGGCGTGAGCGATGCTCTGGATGGAGCCTACCTCGACGGTCCGTGGCTTGCCGCAGGTCCAATCCGGCCTGGCATCCGCTCCTGCTACGAACGGGATATCTTCCGCGTCGGCAATGCCGCAGGCGAGTCGCATCCGATCATCGCCGAAGGCATCTCAATGGCGCTCCAGTCCGGCTGGCTGCTGGCGACGGAACTCGCGGACGCGCCAAGCGGCCGGGTAGGTCGCGAAGCTGCCGGCAGACGCTACCAAGCGGCCTGGAGAGGATTGTTTTCGACGCGGGTCTACGCAGCTGCAGTCATCGCCGGAATGGCCCTCGGTCCAGCCGGCCGTGCCTTGATGGGAGCGGCTGTCCGCAATTTTCCGCAAGCCCTGACACTGGGCGCACAAATGAGCGGCAAGACGAGGCCGATCCCCGGTCTTACATGACCGGCGCTGCGGCGCTCGCTTCCGCTCACAGCATCACACTATTGAACACTCCGCCGGAACCAGCGTGTTCGGTCGTGACAGCTCACCAAAAGCAATGCCCTCGCTCCATGCGGGTCATTCTTCCGACGGTCCCGATCTCGGTGATCTGGTCTCTTGGGCAAGCACGAGCAAGGCTCCAAGGGTTACCGCCACGCCGGACATAAGCGCGGCGATATCGTCTTCACGCGCCAGGGTGAGTTCGCCAGCCCTGTTCTGCAAGGTCACGCTAAGCTCCTTCAATCTCAATCGCAGGTCGTCGTCCATGTCATTTCTCCAACCATGTCTGATTGGCACAACGTGGCGTTAGAGAACCTGTTCCTGCGAACAATCCGCACGCGGAGCTGGTCACCCGTGTCGGCGTTCGTGAACTGAGAGCTGTTCAACTTTCGCTTGCCTCCCGTCCTGGATTGCCGCGACACCCCCTCATCTGGCGCCGGGGACCGCGTGCTTTTTGCCCCACGGGCGGACCATTGCGCCCTATTTGGAACAAGAGATTTTTCTGCCCGTTAGGATAAGCGACACGGTTTGCGATCAACGCAGCTGAGGGCCGGGTCCGCAAAAACGGAGAATAGTATGAAAATCCACCTTACAACCGCTGCGGCCAGCTTGTTTATTCTTCTAGGGGTGGGTGCCGCCGCCGCCGAGGACGTCATCATCATCCAACCCGAAGAGGATACTGTCATCCAGGAATACGCGAAAAAGGAGCCCTTGGCATCCATCAAGTTGCCGGGTGTGGAACTCAACGTCGGCACTGCTCTGCCGGACACCGTCGAGCTTCGTGAAGTCCCCAACGTCAAATATCGCTACGTGGTAATCGACAATCGGACGGTTCTCGTGGACCCCGGCACACGCAAGATCGTCAAGGTCTACAACTGAGGTTTCATCGTCTTCTCTATAGCCCCGCCTTCCGGCGGGGCCATTTTTAGCTATGCAGACGTAGGTCGGTTCGCGATCGTCGTAAGCTTGGGTAGGCGCTTGCATAGAGGGAAACGGCCAAGCTCGATGAATTGATCCGCTCCGGCCAAGGCAAGAATGACTTTCATCGGGATAGAGCATTTGACGGAGGAGGAAGTCGAACAGTTTCGCGCCGCTTGTCTAGGTCGCGCGAAGCGCTTGGCCGACGAAAACGCGCGCTGGCGGACTTTGTAGCCGGCGAGGATCAGCGCTTGAGGCCGCCAGGATTCGACAAAATACTGTATCGCCTCCATGATGTTTTCCAGATGGTGACGACCATGCGTTCGGGACGAAATCGAAGGCAATCAGTTGTTTGGAAAGCCTTTGCCCTTCTCCTCGCGGGGTTAGCGATCACGGCGGTGATTTTTAGCTTTGAGAAGCCGCGACGTGCCTCGCCGCGGATCACGGTCTCGGCTGTCTCGTCCTTCAATTCCGGCGGTCTGGTTCCTGGCCCCACGGTTACAGCGCCTTCGAAGAGCTTGGGCGCTGTCGCTGCCAATCGCGATATCTGGCTGGCAATTAGCTGGAAATTTTCCGGCGAAGCGCGAATGCTGAATGCCGTCACGGTTGGAGGCGTTCCGGCAAGGCGCCTGGTGCGCAGCAACGAGGTGCCCGATAGCGCCAATTCTGAGATCTGGATGGTTTCCGCTGGGTCCGGCGATGCTTTGGAAAACACCATATCGGTAGATATCGCGTTCACTTTCGACGGCGGCAACCCGTCGATCACGACTCAAGTCTATCGCGTGATTGGAGCTTCAGAGATACCGGCTGTGAGCGCTGCCGCAGGAAGGGACTTCAGCATTTCCATCACCATTCCGAACAAGGGCGTCGCCCTCATATCGCTGATTGCTCCCGGGACCACCTCCGGCTCGTTGAGCAATGTCACCGAGGACTTCAACGCTCTTTGCGGTAAGGACTTCCTTGGCATCCATGCATCAAAAAACTCGACCTTCCGTCAATCCGTGACTGCCAGGTTTACGGGAAACGCAACTGTCGCTTTTGCTGCGGTCGCGCTGCGGCGGGCCAATAGCCGTCTTAGCAAATCCTGAAACAAAAGCCCGGGCAGACCGTTGGCAATCTGCCAGACCACACTCTGGCTACCTCAGACCCTCGCGCTGGCTTCGGCCGGCGGGCCTTTTCGGGTGCACCATGCCGTCGACCTCGATAAGCAAGACGGAGTATGACCCGGCCAGCAGAGTTCTCTCAGTCTGGTTCGTGGCCAGCGGTAAACATTATGAGTTCGAGGGCGTGCCCCCAGAGACCGTTGCTGCGTTCCGAGATGCCTTCGCAAAAGGCCGGTTCTTCAACGATCATATCCGCAATCACTTCAGCTATCGCCTAGTGCCCACATCGGGAGTCAATCAGCGTCGCCGGCAGTAGCTCGGCGGTGCGGAGGCGCGATCCCGGTCACCAATCTGACTTTGTCCAGATCGACAGTCACCAGCGGCCGAAGGTTCACCGTGACCTTGCCAGCTTCATCATCTATGCGCGTGACCTTCCCGACCAGCTCAACGTTCTGGCCTGCCTTGGCCGTGCGGTCGGCTATCGAATGTGGGAAATCATAGGACGGAATGCTGATGCTCACGCGATCCGCGTCGATCCGCTGCAAAACGGCAGCAATGATCGACACCTCATCCCCAATTCCAATGCCTCTTGCGGATTTGCGCTTGGGTGTCATGCGTCCAGTTCCAGCCGCTCGTGATTTGGTTGCTGATGCCAGATCACCTGCCGCAGGTCGCGCCAATCTACCGCTTGGCCGCAGGACGGGCTCCCGTGCTTGGCGGGCTCGCTGTGTCGCCTGCCGATGATCGGCGGCCCGAGGTCTGAAAGCTTGGTCATTTTGCGAAGTCGACGATCTGAAGATTTTCGTCCAGACTGAATTCGTGAATGGTTCCGGCTTCGTCGATCACCCGGAACCAGTGCCGCTGCTGCACTGCCCTTGGATAGACCACCTTTCCGGTTACCGCTTCGACAGCGCCGAGAGCATCATACGCATCCGTATCCAGCGAGGTGACGACCTCTTCGCCATAAAGCTCGTCGACATGATAGCGCACCATGGCAGTCTACCTCTTGCCTAGCCGTTCAGCTCCACGCTCTAGCGTCTCACGACTGTTTCCGTGCTTCTTGATAAGTTCGCGAACCTCGGGGATCGTGAGACCGAATTTGCTGGCGAAATACCCGACCTCATACTCTTCGTCTCCGGCCACGCGGTCTCGGTCACGGAAGTCGCGCTTGCGTTTGTCGTCAGCCATTTCGCATCCTCCTTTCAGAATCTTGTTATGTTCACGCTAGCTAATATAAGCCGATGACCCAGACTCGGTTCCATGCGAAGGCGGCAGGCGAGGCGCCGGCTTCCGCCTTATTGATGATGCTGTGTTTCTTCGTTTCAGTGCGACAATTCGGGAGCAAGTTCGGGTGCCGCGGGAGGGTGCCATGCGAGAATTGCCATTCGACGTCGATGCAGATGCCGTGATTGAAGTCGGCCGATATCTGGATGGTCACGCGAAGACCACCGCAGTTTCGATATCTGAAGCGCTCCGCGTAATCAGGCGTCACGTCAACAAATCGCGCGTCGGCGACAGTGGTTTAGAGGAACTGATTGTAGAAAGCGCCGCAGCCAGAAAGCTTGCCCTCTTGTTGGACAACCACGATTAGGGGCGCGGGCTTGCCGGCGCATTTATAGCCTAAGAACAGCCACAGGGACGCGCCAGGACGCACGGGCGCTTCCCTGCTGAAGGACAGCGGCCGGCCGAAGCGCGCGCTGGTGAGGATCGTCACGGAACGACAACAACTAACGCGCGGTGACCCTGCCCCACAATGGATCATTTGCCGCTGGCACCAGAATTGCAGTGTCAGAAGCGCCGGGTGTTGGGACCCGGCAATTGGGGCGGTTGGGGGCCTCGCCGCTTCGCGAATGGAGCGGCGAGGTTTTTCATTCAGCTAACTGCCTTCAGGCGGCCCGGCAACCGAGCGGGGCAGCCGGGGTTGTGGCCTGCCACCCAGCCGCCATGTTAAGACTAGGGTGACATGAGGCTCTTTTTGATCGCGCTTGCCGTCGCTCATAACTGGTATTCCGGCTACCATGATCCGGTCACCGGCTATGAATGCTGCGACGACAAGGATTGTAGGGTCATCAGCCCGCGCTATGTCGAGCCGCTGCCGGGCGGCGATTTCAATATCCGCACGGGGTCCAAGACCCAATATTTCATCCCCAAGAATCGCGTCATAGAGAGTGAAGACAGCCAGTATCACATCTGCACGTCACCCCCCCATATGACCATCCGCTGCTTCTTTGCGCCGCACACGGAAGCCAGCCGATAGTGGCCGGATGGCAAAGGGCTGGACATTCCAAACACTGAACGACGCGAAGATGATGGTGACGGCGCACTGCCACAATTCGGCCTGTCACCATAGGCAAGTGCTCGACCTGGTGAAATTTCGCGATCGGTTCGGTCCCGACGCGCCGGCAATGGCGGATGACCTCATCCCGAAGCTGAAAAGTGCCAAGTGCGGCGGTAGGGACGATCTGTACCCCGGACTCCAGCCCGACCGGTGCACCAAGCCGCAATGGACGGTCGCCACACAGCGTTTGCCCAGTATCCACAGGCGACGGGCCGATCGGTAAAATTGTCCGGGTTCCGTTAAGGTCTTCCGCATTAGCGCCGGCTCATGGTCTCGATGTTGCCTAGCAACGAAGCCCGCTGCCGCCCCAACAGCCCACCCCCCCAAGGCAGCGGGCTTTTTCCCTTCGCATTTTCAAGCGGCTTATGTTTTCGAGGTTTGCAACAAGCGAACACGCGACCAGCAGAAACAGGGCAAGGCCCTCCGCGAAGAGGCCGCCAAATGGCTTGTGCGCATCGCAGCTGCCGCCAAGACGCGGGCCTTCCTAATTCTCCGCGTGGCTGAAGACGACAGCGCCGTTGTCCTTGCGAACTTCAACGGACACGATCCCATCGTCGCCCTTTCGAGTCTGGAACATGGAGATTGCAAAGTCTTTCGCGACCTTCTCGGCGTCGAAAGTCATCTTGTCGACGATGCCCTGTCTTCCATACCAGATGACAGTGTAGGCCATTGTGGCTCCCCTACATTCAGCCGAAGCATATAGGCGTCCGGCTTGTCACGCCACTTTGGCACCGCCGCCAGGCGGGCAGCTTGCGCCCACAGGAACGCGCCAGGAGGCGCAAGGCGCGTCTCGATCAGAACGCGCGCTGGCGGGGCTTCCTTGTGGCGGTTCCATCAAAGTTGAACGATCGGCACAGCGCACTGGAAAGCACGTGTGGTAACCGTTGATTCAACCATTGCTGGTATATTGGCAGAGTGGCGGCTCCGACCGGCTTGGGGGCTGGATTTAGCCGGAGCCGCCTGCGCAGCCAGGGGTAGTAGTTTGACCGCGCTGTCTCAGAATAGGACAGCGCGGTCTACGATTGGTTAATTCAGCCACAGCTAACGGAACGACCCTGCGATATTGAATCAAATTCAATCTTGCGGGGCGTTCCTATGCCTAAGCGTGCCGGCGGGGTCCGGTTGTCGTTCATTCCTCCGCTGATGCCAACCTTGGTCGAGAAACCTCCCGAGGGCGAGGGCTGGATTCACGAAGTCAAATTCGACGGCTACCGCTCACAGATCATCATCGACGACGCGGACGTTCGCATCTTCACCCGTCGGGCTGGACTGGTCGGCAAAATATCGAGACTTGGTTGATGCAGCTAAAGAATTGAACGCCCAAAACGCCATCGTCATTGGCGAGATCATCGTCACCAATGAGGCGGGGCTGTCCGAATTCGCAGCTCTGCGGAAAGCCATCACGCGGCGCCAGCACGATCTCTATTTCGTCGCCTTCGATCTCCTGCACCTGAACGGCCACGACCTGCGCGACATGGCGCTGGAGGATCGCCGCGAGATTCTTGTCAGCATGATCTCGACTGGCGGTCGCATTCAGTTCAGCCAGGCTTTGCAGGGCGAGGCCAAGGCCTTGTCGATGAGGCCGGTCGGGAGGGCATGGTTTCAAAGCGGAAGGACAGCAAATATCGAAGCGGCCCCTCGACCAACTGGCTGAAGGCGAAATGCTACAGCATCGACGAATACGAACTGCTCGGCGTCGAGCGCGAGACAGGCAAGCCGCCATTCGCTCTGATGGCCGAACGAGGCACAGGGCGCTATGTCGGGTCGGCGTTCATCACCTGAACCGGGAGATGCGTGAACGCCTCTGGCAGCGCGTCCGGGAGCACGTAGGGGCCACCGCCGAAAAGCATGAGGCGGCCGGCCACGCAATGGGTTAAGCCGGGGCTAATTGGCCGTGTGAGGCACCTGCGGGGCGAGGAGGATCTTCGCCATGCCTCGCTGCAAGAATACCGGGAGGATGATTGAAGACGACGGCCGGCCCAAGTCTGGCGCGGGGGGATGGTGATACACGCCCGTCCTTCCGGTATAGTGGCACCAACACGCACCGGAGATGATGCCATGTCAAAACACTTCGTTCATGTGGCGGTGGTCGCATTGGGGCTGTTCGTCACCAGCGCAGGCGCCGAAACCCTGAAGCTTCCTGACAATCTGACCGGCTTTAGTTCTGATGCCGGCGAAAACTACTTCGTCGAAAGCGATGCCCGGGAGGCCTATTTCCCTCTCGCAAGCAACTTTCTGACGCAGAAGACACAGTCCTATTGTGGTGTCGCCAGCATCGTCATGGTGCTGAACGCGCTCAATGTCCCGGCGCCTTCGGTTCCGGAGTTCGAGCCCTATCGCACATTCACGCAGGACAATATCCTCGATGAACGAACGGACGTCATTCTCGCCCGAGGTGTCTTGGCGAAGAAAGGCATGACGCTCGATCAGATCGGTGGAATTCTCGCGACGCAGCCGGTCAAAGCAGAAGTCCGTCATGCCGCCGACAGCTCAGTCGAGGAGTTCCGCAAGCTGGCGAGTTCCTATCTCGGCCAGCCGAACCATTTTGTAATCGTTAACTACCTCCGCAAGGCAATCGGACAGGAGAAAGGCGGCCATATCTCGCCGCTGGCGGCCTATGATGGGAAAGCAGACCGCTTCCTCATCCTTGATGTCGCACGGTATAAATACCCCCCTGTTTGGGTGAAGGCGTCTGAGCTTTTCGATGCCATGAATACTCGGGACTCCGACAACGAGAACAAGACCCGCGGCTTCGTCCTGGTATCGGCGGCTTCTGTTCAATAGTGACGGTTGAGATTTCGGGCTGACCCTTTCAAAGGGCTGGACGTTCCAAGCGTTGATCGACGCGAAGATGGTGGTCACCGCGTTCTGTCATCACGCGCCATTAATCATAGCCAACCGCTGGATTTGGTGAAACTTCGCGATCGACACGGGCCAGACGCGCCGGCTATGAAATGGGACATCAGGCCGAAGCTGAAATGCACTAAGTGCGGCGGCAAGGCGGTCGGGCTGATCTACACTCCCTACCAGCCCGAATGCCTTCGGCAAGGCCAAGGACGGCGGGTAGTGTCTCAGTTTGAAATTTCGGCCGGCGACCCGTGAAGGATTCGCTATGCCGTCTCGCCGGGTGTAGGATGCCTTGTCGTCCGATCTAGTTGGCTTACGGACGCTTGAAAGAGTCGATCACGCTTTCGCCCTGCTCGATGAGGCAAAATGCGATGACGAGAGCTCTGTGGGGCGTCGCCGACCCCGAACAACTGGCCGCGCTCGGGAAGCTCTTAGACGAATACGCCAAGGAGATGGGTATCTCTGGCAATCAGGAAGCGCGCGACCGTTTGGCCGAGCGCATCTGGGCATTGTTCAACGAGGGCGTTACAGGACTGGAGGAAATCAGGCGACGCCTGGATTCCAGTCAAGCCTCGCTTTAGTTGAGGAAATCGCCAGCTTAGCACGCGTCCAGTGGCCCAGCGGCCGGGGCTGGGGGACTTGGGGTTCGGCCGCCGGGCCTAACCGGAAAACGGAGAGATAGTTCGCCGGCTGGCGAGTTATAGACCGGGTCGGCGTCGCTGCTAACTTGGCAAAACGGCGGTGTTCTCTTCCCCTCAAATCGGATGAGCCGGAGTCAATCTCGCGTTTCTACGGGAACCTAACGCTCGAACCGAAATTGACGGTCATGACCACTCGCGGAAGAGAGTTCTTGGAACGGTGGCTTGCCGACAACGTGCCCGACCTCGTCGGTGCTGACGTCATCTCGGCGGGCAAGGCGACCGATAAACTGTTTGCTGATGCTCAAAAGCAGGGAATTGAGGGGTCAGAAATCGTGGAAGAGACGGGCACGGGTAGCGTCTATGAGACGATCCTAGACGCCGTGGTCCACTACCATGGCCCACGGTTGGCGGGGGAAGAACCGGGCTAGCATCATATGAAAGTCTACCGGGTCGAACAGGTGGGAACCTTTGCGAGCAAGAAACCTTCTCCCTGTGAGCCAAGGGAGGAAACCAATGGCAAATCTGGGAAAACTGGCGGTCGCCGTGCTTGGCATTCTGGCTTACCAAAATCGCGACAAGATCGGAGACTTGATCCGCGGTGCAGGAAATCGCGATCCAAGCAACCCGCAAGGCGGGCTCATGGATCAGCTGTCCAAGGGTGTGTCCGGGACAGCGCTGGGGGACATCCTCGACCGCTTCAGAAACGCAGGAGTGGGATCGAAGGTAGATTCGTGGGTAAGTGCCGGACCCAACGAGCCGATCGAACCGAAGGACGTGGAGACGGCAATAGACGAGGACACCCTCACTGCTCTTTCGATGCAGACCGGTCTGTCGCGCGATGAACTGATTGCCAGGATCACGAAAGATTTGCCCGAGGCAGTCGACAAGCTGACGCCAAAGGGCGAACTGCCAGCAGCGACCGATGAGATCACACTCCTCGATCAGGTGCCGCCACGCAGCCCCCAGCAGTAGGGCTGGGATTGGGTCCACGACGGGCTTGCCAGCGCGACCGATATCAGGAATATAATCCTACGTTGCGGCGAGTCCCTCAACGGAGATCGCCTTTCCCATGACCATGAAATATCCCTTTGTCGAGGACATGCTCGGCAAGAAAGTCGCGATCGGCACGGGCCTGTCAGTCGACTGTATTACCTGCCGACGTCATGTCGTCCTCGACGTGCCGGCACTCGCCCGTCGCCTGGGTGACGACTACGCTGCATGCACTGGGATCTGATCAAGGTGCTCTATTGCCAGCCCTGTCGAGATGCCGGCAGGGAGGGCCGCAACCTGACGTTCACCAACCATGCCGTGACGCCGGACAAGAGGCGCTAGGCGCTCGCCTTCTACCTGCGGATGGTCAAATCGTAAGCGAGATCCTGCTATAATCCCGTATGGCCGTCCGAATAGCGATTGTCCTGGCGCTTCTTTTCGCCTTCGCCTACGGATTCGCAAAACTCGTGGAACGTAATGGCAGCGTTGGCGATCTGCCCTCCCCGTGTGAGGAATGGTCAAACCCTGATTGCCCAGACCCGAACGCGCCGCCCGCAAAGTAGCCCCATCTATTCGGGCGTGCTTGACGATTTCAGGAGAAAGATGGCCGGCGCCCGTTGGGCGGGGGGCTTTTGGGTAAAGGCGCCGGCCAGGCGGGCAATCAAGTCCGCCGCCAGAAGCCTTTGCTCGACCCCGATGTTGCCGAGACTGGATAGCCATGAGGAGCGAACGAGCATGCCTTTTCAATGGAACATTAGCGTTTTCGAATAGTTGAGTTCTTGCTTCGGATGCCGCTACCTTGGCTCCGTCAGGCTGGTGGGCACATCGGCCGGCCCGCGCCATCGGTCCCTCCGTGGTGCGGGCCTTTCAGGCTGACTCGTCGATCATCAGGGTGGTGCTTTTCGGCCGGTGGTATTTCTTCACCAATTCGACCGTGCCGGCGTCGACCGTGACGCGTCCAAGCACCTGCACCGTGACCCTGGCCAACTCCTCGTCGACGCGACAGGGCCGCATCAAGCGGATCGGCTAGAGCGCCCCACCTCCGTAAGGGGCCTGGTCGCGTTGGATTTCCGGTTACGCGGCTGCGGCAACGAAAGAGATGGCGATCAGGTCGTCGCCCTCAATTCGGCCTTGCCTCTCTTCCATCGCCGCTACGACTTTCAGGAACGTCTTCATTTCGTGTTCGGTAACCCGCGCTTCCTCCATCCTTGCTCTTAGGGCGGCTACGCGCCTTCCCAAGGTGTTGGAATGCCCGATCTCACGGTTCGACATACTTGGCTCCTCGTTGTTCGAATTTGAAAGCCCGCCGCTCATTTCTGTGCGGCGGGCTTTCAGCTAAAAGCGCTTGGCTCATTCGTAAACTTTGATGATCTTGCGCGTGCCCGGATCCACGAGGACTGTTCGGTTGTCGATCACGACGTAGCGGTATTGCACGTCGGGGACTTCACGCAGCTCGACCGTATCGGGCAGAGCCGTGCCGATGTTGAGCTCCACGCCAGGAAGGGTCACTGAAGCCAGGGGCTGCTTCTTCACATACTCCCGGATGACGGTTTCCTGTTCCGGCTGAATGATCACGGTGTCGGCGGCGGCCGCACCGATACCGGCGAGCAGCAAAACCCCCCCAGCGGCCGCGGTGAGATGAATTCTCATAGTTTCCTCCTAGTGGTGTGAGTTGCGCCAGACGACATCGTCTTCACGCCAGAGCTCACCCAACGCCAGCCATTTGCAAACGTTCCTTGGTTCGGCCTTCGGTCTGAATCGGTGTGGGACCTTTGTGCGATTATCAGGCGCAATAGGCCACTGCATGGGCGGCGGCCGGAACCGCGATTGCCGGCATTCGTTGCTCGCTACCAGTTCATGGGAGGAACCTGCCGAGCAAAGGTCCACCATCGGCGGTCAACTGAGTGCTCGTCACGTCTGAGCCCCCTCGACATGGCGGGCACCCAATTTCGCGTGCCAGCAGCGGCAAGCGGCAATATCGAGGCGAACCGTGACCTTTGTCCAGAACAGACCGAGCGCAGATGACGTCGCAAGCCGAGCCGCAAACGACAATCATGCTGCCCCAGAAGATTTTTCGGTGCTTGATCTGATTCCGAGTGAGGACGACGATAAGGTCGATGAAACTGTCAGGCGAACAGAGCGCCTGGCAATTGCCCTGGTTGTCGGAATGGCTATTTGGTTGATCGTTGCACCGATGGTCTACGTTACCCTGAGGCACGCGATCTAAGCCGGCATGATGAGTCGTCTTGACGAATCCTGCAGGGAGATGCGTCGCAAATCGGCCAATCAGCTCCGGCTTGACCCGCTTGCATCGCCGGTCGCTTCATGCCCTTCGGCGCCGGTCGCTCCGGCATCATGGTGAACGATCGCGTCCAGTATCGTCTCATAGACGCTCCCGGTGTCTTCCTCGATCTCGGTGCTGCCAATGCCAAGGGATCGGGCGTCCGCGAAAAGCTTTTGAGCCAGCTCGGCGACCGAGATCATGTCGGCTCCGGCCGAGGGACATTGTTCGAAATCCACTTGTGCAGGAAGTTAACGCCGCGGGTGCTCATCTCGCCATAAGCCGGCGGCCAGCATTAGGTTCCGCTAATGCCCAAAGGTCAGGCCCGGCCTACTTGAGCAACCAATTGTTCGATCGTGCGTTTCGCCGTTCATTGAAAAATGGGCGACAGGCTATGGGTAAATTTCTTCCGGTCGAAGTTGTTTTCTTACGCGGGCGATCAATGATCGTTTCATCGATCATCGAAGCAGAGGAGGCGCTGCAAGGGTGTTGGCCGGATAAGCGCTCGGCCAGCTATCAACACGCTGCACGTCTTGTTGCAGCTGCTAAGGATGGGATGTGTCGGCCGACCGTGGCGTTTGAGGCCTTCAGGATTGCCGCACTCAAGCAAGGCCTGGTCAAGAACGGAAAGCCAAGCGACGCTCTCATCACGCTCGACCATCTAGCCGGCTACGAGTCTCCTCCATCGTTCGAGCAGCCCCAGCGGGCGATGACCGATCCTCTTAATAGCAACCGCAACCTCTCTTCAGCTCTGACGCGGGCAAGACCCTTTGACCTTGTCGGAATCGTGAGCAGTCGGCGGAGGGCGAAAGCAGGGTTTTCTTTCGCCGGCCGCAGGAACTTGTCCTCAATACGCGAGTTGAGCCGAACCTCCGCTAACCAAGGAAAAAAAAATGGCGACAACCAAGGCATCAACAAAGGGTCTGAACGACCTGTTTCACGGCACGCTGAAGGACATCTATTTTACCGAGAAGAAGATTCTGGCGACACTGCCGAAGATGGCGAAGGCGGCGCAGAACCCCAATCTGAAAGCAGCCTTCGAAAAACACCACGGCCAGACAAAGGAGCATGTTACCCGGCTGGAAGAAGTTTTCGAAGTTATCGGCAAGAAGCCGGCTGGCAAGACCTGTGCTGCTATCATGGGCATCACCGAGGAAGGCAGCGAAATCATCGAAGAGTATAAGGGAGCGGCTGCTCTCGACGCCGGCTTGCTTGCCGCTGCACAAGCCGTCGAGCACTACGAGATTTCGCGCTACGGCACGTTGCGGACCTGGGCTTCCGAGCTCGGCCTGACCGAGGCAGTGAACCTCCTCGACCTCACCCTGGCCGAAGAAAAGGAAACAGATGCAGCGCTGACCGAGCTCGCAGAGTCGGCCGTCAACGTCGCTGCCGAAGCCGCATAAGCGCGAGCAGCGCCGTGCCCAAGCACGGCACTTTCCTAGAGCCGCGATGATCGAGCATCGCGGCTTAGATTCCCCTCCGAGATAAATTCCCCATGGAAAAGACATTCAACCGACTGGCGGGCGCCGTCGCTCGCGCCACCGGCAGGCCTTGGGCCTTTGCGCTTTGCTTGACAGCGGTGCTGATCTGGGCCGCTGCGGGCCGATGTTCCAATATTCCGAGACCTGGCAGCTGGTCATCAATACCGGGACGACGATCATAACATTCCTGATGGTCTTCCTCATCCAGAATACCCAGAACCGGGACGGCGCCGCCATCCAGGCCAAACTCGACGAACTGATCCGCTCCGGCCGTGGCAAGAACGACTTCATTGGCATCGAGCACCTGACCGAAGCTGAGGTCGAGCAATTCCGCTCGCTCTGCGCTCAGGCCAAAATAGGGAAGACGATGGCCACCTAGGCGGGAGGCTTGCTTTCGGGCTCTTCCGACGCCCGATTTTCGCTGTGCTTCAGTTTCGGCGTTGGTGTCTTCGGGCCAGCCCGAGCGTTTTTCGAGTCTCATGGGCGGACGGTGCTATTTGCCGATGACGGCGCACGCAGTTGCTCTCATCCCCGAAGCGAGATCACCAGCGGCCCTGCTGCGATTTATTAGCTCGGCTGCGGGAACAAAGCCCTCCGGTGCTTGTTAGGCTCACAGCACAAATGTGTGCCCAACAAGGACCCTCTCCATGAAAACCCGCCTACTTTTGGCCTCGCTGGCCACGGCTACAGCCATGACCTTTGCACTGCCCGCCTTCGCCGCCGACAGTGCACAAGACTTTGTCGACAAAGCCGCCGCCGGGGGTATGTTCGAAGTGGATTCGAGCAAGATCGCCGAGGGCAAAGCCCAGGATCAAAGCGTCAAGGATTTCGCGCAGAAGATGATCGACGATCATGGCGCGGCCAACGCCAAGCTCGAGACGATCGCCGGCGAACAGAAGCTGAAGGTGCCCACGGAGCTGGATGCCAAGCACAAGACCGATCTTGACACCCTTCAAAACAGCAAGGACCCGGTCGACGGATCCTATGTCCAGATACAGCGCGAAGCGCATTCCGATGCGGTCAAGTTGTTCGAAAGCTACGCCAAGGACGGTGACAACGCGCAGCTGAAGACGTTCGCCCAGGAGACCGTCCCGACGCTCAAGATGCACCAGGAAATGATCGAGAAGATCGCGACGACCATGGGAACCCAGACGTCAGCGACGAAGTCCGAGACGCCGACTGTCACGGTTGGTGACGCACCCGATCCGACGCCTCCGCTCTCCGGCGCAAACAGCTTCACCGAGGACCAGGCCAAAAGCCGCATTCAGGATGCCGGCTTCTCGGAAGTGTCGAAACTGACCAAGGACGACCAGGGCATCTGGCGCGGTGAGGCGAACAAGGACGGCAACAACACCACCGTGGCGCTGGACTACAAGGGCAACGTCGTTGCCGGCACCAACTGAACAGAGATCGAGGAGATCAAAAACATGAAAACTGTAACCGGACTATTCGACAGTTACGATGACGCCTCCAATGCAGTCGGCGAACTGCAAGCCAGCGGCGTTCCGCATTCCGATATCAGCATCGTCGCCAGCAACTCGACCGATTGGTATGACAATGACAGCTCCACGGCCGCTGACGATGCAGCGGGCGGCGCCGGTCTCGGTGCTGTGGTCGGCGGTGCCGGCGGGCTTTTGACCGGGCTCGGTATCATGGCCATTCCGGGCGTTGGTCCGGTTGTGGCCGCAGGTTGGCTAGCCGCCACCGCCGTCGGAGCCCTGGGCGGCGCGGTCGTGGGCGGGGCTGCTGGCGGGATTGTCGGGGCACTCACGGATTCCGGCGTCTCGGAACAAGATGCCCATGTCTACGCAGAGGGCGTGCGCCGCGGTGGGACCTTGGTGACGGCCAAGGTCGACGACGCGCTTGCTGGCAATGCCGAGCGGATCCTCCGGCACACCAAGTCGGTAAACTTGGAAGACCGCCGCAGTGCCTACGAAGCCGGCGGCTGGACAGGATTCGACACCGATGCCGACAACTACACCAAAGGTGAGATCGATCGAGACAGAGCGCGCAACGCCAGTCGCCTCTAATCGGGGAGCCCCGCCGCTCATAGGCGGCGGGGCTCCGTGGCGTCTGGCGGCCATCATGAATGCGTGCATCCCCCAACCGCTCTAAGGAACAACTCATGGCCAAGTCTCCAAGCCGCGTCAGCGATCAAGCTGTCATCCACGATCAGAAACTGGTTCGAGGCGAAGGGGGCGAGTTGCACCAAATTGCGCATGGCTCCGTTCCACCGCTCACAACAGCCCAAGGCGGGCCAGTCTCGGATGATCAGAACTCACTGAAGATCGGTTCGCGCGGGCCGACGGTCCTTGAAGACTTTCATTTCCGCGAGAAGATTTTCCACTTCGACCATGAGCGGATCCCCGAGCGCGTCGTGCATGCACGCGGCTACGGCGCGCATGGCTATTTCGAGACCTACGAGTCGCTCGCCAAATACACTCGCGCCGACATCTTCCAGCGCGCCGGCGAGAAGACGCCGGCCTTCGTGCGGTTTTCGACGGTCGCCGGCAGCAAAGGCTCTGTCGACCTGGCGCGCGACGTGCGCGGGTTCGCGGTCAAGCTCTACACACAGGAAGGCAACTGGGACATCGTCGGCAACAACATCCCCGTGTTCTTCATCCAGGATGCGATCAAGTTCCCGGACATGGTTCACGCCGTGAAGGAGGAGCCCGATTGTGCCTTCCCGCAGGCGCAATCGGCGCATGACAATTTCTGGGATTTCATTTCGCTGACGCCCGAGTCCATGCACATGATCATGTGGGTGATGTCGGACCGGGCAATCCCGCGCTCCTTCCGCTTCATGGAGGGTTTCGGCGTCCACACCTTCCGGATGGTCAATGCCAAGGACGAATCCACCTTCGTGAAATTCCACTGGAAGCCGAAGCTTGGACTTCAATCCGTGGCCTGGAACGAAGCGGTCAAGATCAACGGTGCCGACCCCGACTTCCATCGGCGCGATCTCTGGGAGTCGATCCAGGCCGGCAATTTTCCGGAGTGGGAGCTGCAGTTGCAATTGTTCGATCAGGACTTTGCCGACAGCTTTGACTTCGACGTGCTCGACGCCACCAAGCTGATCCCGGAGGAAATCCTGTCGCCGATCCCGGTTGGTCGCCTGGTCCTCGACCGCATGCCCGACAATTTTTTCGCCGAGACCGAACAGGTCGCGTTCATGACCCAAAACGTTCCGCCCGGCATCGACTTCTCCAACGATCCGCTGCTGCAGGGACGGAATTTCTCCTACCTCGACACCCAGCTGAAGCGGCTGGGCGGACCCAACTTCACGCATATCCCGATCAACGCGCCGAAGTGCCCGTTCCACCATTTCCAGCAGGATGGCCATATGGCCATGCGCAATCCAGTCGGAAGGGTGAACTACCAGCCGAATTCATTCGGCGAAGGCCCAAGGGAGTCGCCGCAGCGCGGCTTCCGCTCGTTTGCAGAAACCGAACAGGGGCCGAAACAACGCATCCGTGCCGAGAGCTTCGCCGATCATTACAGCCAGGCGCGGCAGTTCTACATCAGCCAGACGCCGCCGGAGCAAGGCCACATCGCGGCCGCGCTGACCTTCGAACTCAGCAAGGTGCAGACAGCGGCCATCCGCGAGCGGATGGTGTCCCACCTCATCAACATCGACGAGGGCCTGGCAAAAAAGGTCGGCGACGGGCTTGGCCTGAAGGCGATGCCGAAGCCCGCCGAAGCGGCCATTGCCACGCGGCAGGATCTTGCGGCGGCACCCTCGCTCAGCATCCTGGCTAACGGCCCCGATCGGTTCGAGGGCCGCAAGCTCGGCATCCTCGTTTCCGACGGCACCGATGCGGCGCTGCTCAAGGCGCTGACCGGTGCAGTGGCCAAGGCCGGTGCCAGTTTCGAGATCATCGCCCCGAAGGTTGGCGGCGCAAAGGCCAGCGACGGCAGCCTGATCGAGGCGCAGCAGATGATTGGCGGCGGCCCCTCCGTCCTCTACGACGCAGTCGCATTGCTGCCCTCGCAGGCGGCGATGGCAGACCTGATCAAGGAAGCGACGGCTCGCGATTTCGTGGCTGACGCTTTCGCGCACTGCAAGTTCATCGGCTACGTCGATACCGCGATGCCGTTGCTGGAGAAGGCAGGCATTGTGGACACTCTCGACGAGGGATGCGTTGCGCTCTCTGGACCCAAGGATGTTGCCAATTTTCTGAAGGTCCTTGGCGCGCTGCGTCTATGGGCGCGCGAGCCCAAGGTGAAGATGTCGTAGCCAGTGCGGCAGCCTTCAGCGGCGGAACCGCGCGCATCTGCGCCCGTCGTCCAGAGTGGGAGCAGGCAATGACGAAGGAGTTGGAAATGGACGATGACACCGTGCAAAATCAAGGCCGCCAGCCGCAGAAGCAATCTGGCGACAAACCCCGTCAGCATAGGGTTGAGGGCAAAGCCTTGCGGGTAAACGAAAACAGCGTCGAAGACCGCGACCCTTCCGCTTTGCCGGCGTCGCCGGACCAGCACTCCGGCGACCTGCTCAAACCGCACAAGGTTGAGGGCAAGGCTCTGCGGGTGAACGAAAACAGCGTGGACGACCAGGAACCCGCCCGCTCACCAGCGCCCCCACACAGGGAATGATCGCGTGGGTCGTCGCTGCCGTTCTTCACGACGGCGACGACGCTAGCGCATCAACCCTGCTGCTCGCAATGCGTCCTCGATGACCTTGGTAATGCCCGCAGCCGAACCACGCGCGTTGAGAGGCTGCGGTTCCGGGGTGGGATCGATATGAACCGCCCGCGGTTTTTCCGCCTGCGTAAAAGTCTGCAACGCGGCGCCCGAAGCGGGCTCGGTTTTTCCGGGGCGCCGCACGCTTGGCTTCGCGAGACCCCAGAAGCGGGCGACATGGCGTGTCGAGGAAATCCCCACGTCCAGCATGAATGGCCCTGCCCTGCCGAGGCCATCGTCGCCGGTCGTGTTGAGCGGCGTGCCATGGCCCATGCCGGCAATTGTATATTTCTCGATCAGTTCCCGGCCACTGGTGTCGCACCAGACCTGCCGTGCTTGACCATCGACTTCTTCCGTGCGTGTCGGGGCCTTGCCGACGCCATGCACCCCTTGCCATTGCGAGAGGATCGCGTCGGCATTCGAGGGCACAACGGTGTTGTCGGCCAAACCCTGCCAGACCGAAATTCTCGGCCAGGGACCGTTGTGTGGAGAGGCCTCGTTCAAGAGCCGCTGGAGTTCGGCTTTGGATGGGCCACCATGGCCCCGCATACGGTCGAAGGCTTCGGGAATAGTCGAGGCGCTGCCGTAGGCAAGCCCTGCAATGATCGCCCCGCCGGCGAACACCTCCGGGTAAGCCGCCAGCATCACTGTCGCCATGGCGCCACCTGCGGAAAGACCGGTGATGAAAATACGCTTGCGATCAAGACCATGCGCGACGACCGCCGCCTCAATCATCTGTCGAATGGAACACGCCTCGCCGTTGTCGCGCCGGATATCCCCAGACACGAACCAGTTGAAGCAAAGGTTAGCATTGTTGGCGCGTTGCTGCTCGGGGAAGATCAATGCGAAACCAAGCTCATCAGCGAATTGCGACCAGCCTGAGTGAAAGTTGTAAGCATTCGCGTTCTGGGTGCAGCCATGCAGCACGACAACAAGAGGTGCGCCCTTTGGCAGGCTTTTCGGACGATAATATTTTGACTTCAAAGCCCCCGGATTTGAGCCGAAACCCACTAGAGGAAGGAGATGGTCTGGCGCGCCGTGCTCGATGGTTTCAGTGAAGCGTTGTGCTCTCAGCGCGGCAAGCCGCGCGATCGTGTCGGAGATTTTTCGCAAAGGGAGCGTCCTTCGTTGTGACGCCCGAAATTGGACGGCAACAGGTGCAACGCGATTGCCACAGTATCGTTGCTGCACTGCACAAAAATTGAAACGGGGGATGCGATGAAGGGCACGGCCACAAACCAGGCGAGCCGCATCCAGCTCGATTTCCGGTAAGCAAAAACCCATCGTGGACGTGGAGCAATACCCGGCCTGCGCTCGGATCCGCTGACCATTCTCATCACCTCTGAGTAGGATGACGGCCTTGGGCAGAGGCGGTGACCGTCGGATGCCTAACGACCGAGTCAGCTTTGGGGGGTCGGCTTGGGTGGCCACAACATGAAAGCATCCGCCAGTATGCTATGTGCGCTGGGCAATTGTTAGCTTGCTGCCGCTGATCGCTTGAAGACGATGGTCACCTTCGTCCCTTCGCCGGCGCTAGACTCGACGTCGAACTGCGCCTTGGCGTTCTCGGTCAGTGAGTGTGCAATCAGCGCACCCAGCTTGCCGGGCTTGGGCCATGTCTCGCCTTCCGGCAGGCCGATTCCGTCGTCCGCAATTATGACCCGGCAGCCGTCGCCACTGACGATGCTATGCAGCGTTATCGTGCCGCCCTCGCGCCCCTGGAAGGCGTGTTTGAGTGAATTGGTCAGCAATTCGTTCACGACCAGGCCCGTCGGCATGGCGACATTGATAGACACTGGGTATGTATCCACCTTCATGTTTAGGCGGATACCCTCGACCGCATGCGAGCTCATCACCGCCGACGCGATCTGGCTGAGATAGACGCCGAGATCGACCTCCTCTTTCTGCTCGTCGGCCGATAGAGTCTGGTAGAGGATCGCCAGAGCGTCGACGCGCCCGGCGAGCCGCTCAAATCGTTTTTGGTCTGGCTCGGTTGCATTGCGCGTTTCCAGACGGATCAATGCGGTGATCATCTGCAGGTTGTTCTTCACCCGGTGCTGCAGTTCGCGCAGCAGGGTGTCCTTCTCGCGGACGCGCTCCTCCACCGAACGGGCTTCCTCAGTTTCGCCATGGGATGACACGTCGACCAGCGCCACGAGCCTGAAACAGACCTTGCCGTTGTCGTCTTCGATGACATTGGAATAGACGTCGACAATCGGTTGATTGTCCTCGTCGCGCTGCAGCCGGAAGGTGCCGACGAAATCGGTCTCCTCGACTACGGCCTCGGCCAGCGGCCGGTCCTTCTGCGGATGAATGCCTATGCCGGAAATTGCTGCCCAGTTTTGCCGGGTAAGCTTGGCCGCCTTCAGGCTGGCCAGTCGCTCGAATTCCGGATTGGCATAGACGACGCGCTCCTTCCCGCTCAGGTCCGAAACGGCAATCGCGATCGGCACCTGGTCGAGGAATTTCTTGAACTGTTCACTTTCCAGCGCGGTGGCGAGGTCAGGCGTATCGAGCAATTGCTCAACCGCCTCGGCCTTTTCTGAATCCGATGTCATCTAGGGCCTGTGCTTGCTTCGGGAGTTCAATATCATCAGTCATGCACTTCGCTCGCCACCGCCAAAGCTGGAAGCGGCGACGCGGTATTCAGGAGTAGGAAGGCACCAGCCTCGTGTCACGGAGCGGCCGATGACGTCACATTGCAGGACCAGACGATCTGCGCCGCCGAAACTGCCTACAGAACACCGCACTTCGCGGCGGTTTGTCGGCCATTTTCTTGCGCCATCGCTTCGGCCATTCTTGTGCCATGCTAGAGAGAACCCCGCTCTTGCGAACCGAGTCCCGCTCAACACGAACTCTTAGATTTGGCTAATGTTCCATCAAGTCTGCGGCATTAACCACTGCGCCGATAAGGCGGAGCCAAAATCAAAGTTGCCAACAGACAATCTACTGCCTCATGGAAGCCGGTTGGCACGGGAGGCGTTTGGGATCCTCACGTGCGCACTAGCTCGGCGCCGCCAGCTTCGCCCCTAAGGCGCCCTCGCAGCGGCCTCTCCGGATACGCTTACGCAACATAATGCCGATTCCGCGCGTTCTACGATGGAGCAGCTATGGCCGATCCAACAGACGGCCCCATGCGGCGACAAGATCGGAGGGCCAGGATGCCTAAGTTCAAAGAAGCGCTTGAGCGTGGAAAGGAAGCTCGCCGTCAGCAGGAGGAGTATCCCCGCGATGAGAAGGCGGAGCACGGGGCCCCTTTGGCGGACTTCGGCGCGCAAGCCAGGACCTGGCTAAATGACGTCGTGGTTGCGTCGTTGGAAGCGGCCAAGGCTGACGTGGCAGGCGAGATAACTGTCGACATAGACACCGCCCCACGCCGCCAGGTCAAAGCGTCAACGCCGTCAATCCGGTTCCAAATCTACAGGAAGCGAGGACCGGAGAAGAAGATCAGAAGGACGTTCACTGTCAGCGTTCAGTTGAGTGGAGGGGTCTCAGTGTCCGCACCTGGGATCGTGGCGAAAGATGTGGGAAACATAGGCGATAGGTCTGATGAGCGGTTCCGTAACCTGGTAGCCGAACTGATCGAGGACGCCGCTAGGGGCACGGGCATTTAGGCAATCTTTAGGCAAGGTCGCGGAGGGCTACGATGGCAACCGCTGATTCCGGTCAATGTCCCACACTCTTGCGGGCTCGGGGGATAGCTCGCTGCCTTAAAGCATCGCCGTTCGTCGGCGATCATGGCCCGATAGGCTGGTGCTGCGAGAGAGGATTGAACTCTCGACCTCTCCCTTACCAAGGGAGTGCTCTACCACTGAGCTACCGCAGCCGCCGATGGCGGGGCTTCTGCCATATCGAACCGGCAAGCGCAAGGCCAAGCGCAACGCATCTGTGAAAGCCTTTGCCGGATAGCTTTTGATGACATGGCGGCGCCACAATGTTGGCTATCCCTGAATGCTGGGCTGGCGGGTCGCCGGCCGGGACGGGACGATGGACGACAAGACAATTCCAGCGAAAAAGAGTGGCGCGAGCCGCAAGGACAGGCTTGCCGAGCAGTTGCGCGCCAATCTGCAGAAACGCAAGGCACAGTCGCGCTCGCGACGCACCGGCGCGGCCGACGAGCGGCCTGAAGGGCTGCAGGCGTCGGGCAAAACGGGAAAAGATTAACTCAAATCAGCCACACTGGCCGGCCACACTTGGTCCTGTGGAAATCCTATTTCTTGAACCAAGCCGGCCAATGGTCTAGACGGGCCGATACTCAAACGATTGAAACCGGCCATTCGGCCGAGGGGACGTTCTTCCATGGATCGCATCAGAATTGTCGGCGGCAACAAGCTTGCCGGAAGCATTCCGATATCGGGCGCCAAAAACGCCGCCCTTCCGCTGATGATCGCCTCGCTCTTGACCGACGACACGCTGACGCTGGAGAACGTGCCGCATCTGGCCGATGTCGAGCAGCTGATCCGCATCCTCGGCAATCACGGCGTCGACTATTCGGTCAACGGCCGCCGCGAGAAGCAGCAGGAAGGCTATTCGCGCACCATCAATTTCTCCGCCCGCAACATCGTCGACACCACCGCGCCCTATGAGCTGGTGTCGAAGATGCGCGCGTCCTTCTGGGTCGTCGGGCCGCTGCTTGCCCGCATGGGCGAGGCGAAAGTGTCGCTGCCCGGCGGCTGCGCCATCGGCACGCGTCCGGTCGATCTGTTCCTCGAAGGCCTGCAGGCGCTGGGTGCCGATCTTGACGTCGACACCGGCTATGTCATCGCCAAGACCAAGAACGGCCGCCTCGTCGGCAACCGCTACGTGTTTCCGAAAGTGTCGGTCGGCGCCACCCATGTGCTGATGATGGCGGCTTCGCTGGCCAAGGGCGAAACGGTGCTTGAAAACGCCGCTTGCGAGCCCGAGATCGTCAATCTCGCCGACTGTCTCAACGCCATGGGCGCGAAAATCTCCGGCGCCGGCACGCCCACCATCACCATCGACGGTGTCGAAGCGCTGTCCGGCGCCCGCGTCCGGGTCATCCCGGATCGTATCGAGACCGGCACCTATGCCATGGCCGTGGCAATGACCGGCGGCGACGTCGTGCTGGAGGGCGCTCGTCCCGAGCTGTTGCAGACCGCACTTGACGTCATCGCCCAGACCGGCGCCGAGATCACGCCGACCAATTCCGGCATCCGCGTGCGGCGCAACGGCGCCGGCATTGCGCCGGTCGACGTGACGACGGCGCCGTTCCCGGCCTTCCCGACCGATCTGCAGGCGCAGTTCATGGGCCTGATGACGATGGCCAAGGGCAAGTCGCGCATCACCGAGACGATCTTCGAAAACCGCTTCATGCACGTGCAGGAGCTGGCTCGGCTCGGCGCCCACATCACGCTCTCCGGCCAGACGGCGATCGTCGACGGCGTGTCGAAGCTGAAGGGCGCGCCGGTGATGGCGACTGATTTGCGCGCCTCGGTGTCGCTGGTCATTGCGGGCCTGGCGGCCGAAGGCGAGACCACGGTCAACCGCGTCTATCACCTCGACCGCGGCTTCGAGCGGCTGGAGGAGAAACTCTCCGGCTGCGGCGCGGTGATCGAGCGGATTTCCGGTTAGCAATCGAAAGGTCGGCGCCGCCCAGCGTCCTGCCCTTCGCTGTCGCTCCGGGCGTTCGTCGTTCGAAAAGCCAAGCAATTGGCTTTTCATCCGCTGCGCGGACCACGCCTCACTCCCGTCACTATACGGGGAGAAGTGCCCGGCAGGGCGATGAGGGGCAGTGCAAACCTGAGGCCGTTGGCGCGGTTGCGCGGATCGCCAAGACCGCCTAACAAGCTGAAAACCAACTTTCAGGTGCGAAATCCGCATGAATGCCCTCAAGCTTGTCGCCCTCGACGATCAGGATCTGAGCATCGTCTCGGCCCATGTCCAGGACGCAGTGATGAAGGTCGGCGACCTTGAATTCCTGCCGGCGGCCAAGCGCTTCGTGCTGACCATGAACCGCTTCGTCTGGGAGGCGAAGTCCGGCCTGTTCCGCCAGCACAATGAGCGGCGGCAGGCCGTGCTGCATTTCGACCGCGTGCTCGGCGCCAAGACCAACGGCATTGCCCGAAACAAACCGGCCGAGGTGCTGTCGCTGCTGGCGATCAGCTTCGTCGAGATCAGCAAACCCGCCGGTATCGTCGAGCTGATCTTTGCAGGCGGCGGCACGATCATGCTCGATGTCGAGTGCATCGAGGCCCGGCTTGCCGACATTGGCGGCGCCTGGGAAGCCACCTCGCGCCCCGTGCACAGGGCCTGAGCGCACAAGATGGCCATAACGCTCCGCCAGTCCGATGCCGATTTCGAACAGCGTTTCGCCGCCTTCCTGTTGACCAAGCGGGAGGTGTCGGAGGACGTCGATGCCGCCGTGCGCGCCATCATAGCGCGCGTGCGCGCCGAAGGTGACGCGGCATTGATCGACTACACGCAGAAATTCGACAAGGCCGACCTGAACAAGCTTGGCATTGCCGTCTCCAGGGACGACATCGCCAAAGCTTACGACGACGCTGATCCGGCGACAATCGAGGCGCTGAGCTTCGCGCGCGACCGCATCCGCTCCCATCACGAGCGGCAGAAGCCGAAGGACGACCTCTATACCGATGCCGCCGGCGTCGAGCTCGGCTCGCGCTGGACGGCGATCGAGGCCGTCGGCCTGTATGTACCGGGCGGCACGGCGAGCTACCCGAGCTCTGTGCTGATGAACGCCGTGCCGGCCAAGGTGGCCGGCGTCGAGCGCATCGTCATGGTGGTGCCGGCGCCCCACGGCATCATCAATCCGCTGGTGCTGGTGGCGGCCGATATTGCCGGCGCGTCCGAGATCTACCGTGTCGGCGGCGCGCAGGCGATCGCGGCACTCGCCTATGGCACCGAGACGATCAGGCCGGTGGCCAAGATCGTCGGGCCCGGCAATGCCTATGTCGCGGCCGCCAAGCGCCAGGTGTTCGGCACCGTCGGCATAGACATGATCGCCGGACCGTCGGAAGTTCTGGTCGTGGCCGACGGCAGCAATGACCCGGACTGGATCGCCGCCGACCTTTTGGCCCAGGCCGAGCATGACGTGTCGGCGCAGTCGATCCTGATCACCGACGACCCGGCCTTCGGCAAGGCGGTCGAACAGGCGGTCGAACGCCAGCTCCAGAGCCTGGCGCGCGCCGAGACGGCAGCGGCAAGCTGGCGCGATTTCGGCGCGGTGATCCAGGTACCGACGATCGAGGCCTCTTTGCCGCTGGTCGACCGTATCGCGGCCGAACATGTCGAGCTCGCCATCGACGATCCGGAAGCCTTCCTGTCCAGGATGCGCAATGCTGGTGCGGTGTTTCTCGGCCGGCACACCCCGGAGGTGATCGGCGACTATGTCGGCGGCTCCAACCATGTGCTGCCGACGGCGCGATCGGCGCGCTTTTCTTCGGGCCTTTCGGTGCTCGACTTCGTCAAGCGCACCTCGACCCTGAAGCTCGGGCCGGAGCAGCTCCGGGCGCTGGCGCCGGCGGCGATCGCGCTGGCCAAAGCGGAAGGGCTGGATGCGCATGGACGTTCCGTCGCCATCAGGCTGAACATGTAGAACCATGTCTGACTACGATCGAACCCGCGCCAGGCTGATCGACGTCGAACTCGACGAATCGATCGGCCGTTCGACGCCCGACGTCGAGCATGAGCGCGCGGTGGCGATCTTCGACCTGATCGAGGAAAACAGCTTTCAGCCGATCAATGACGATGGCGCCGGGCCCTACCGGCTGAAGCTGTCGCTGGCCGAGTCGCGCCTGGTGTTTGCGGTGGCGCGCGAGGATGGTGCTGCTGTGGTCACCCACATCCTGTCGCTGACACCGCTGCGGCGCATCGTCAGGGATTACTACCTGATCTGCGAAAGCTACTACGACGCCATCCGCTCCTCGACGCCCAGCCATATCGAGGCGATCGACATGGGCCGGCGCGGCCTGCACAATGAGGGCTCGCAAACGCTGATGGACCGGCTTGCCGGCAAGATCGACATCGATTTCGACACGGCGCGCCGGCTGTTCACGCTGGTCTGCGTGCTGCACTGGCGAGGCTGACCTGCCTGCCCCTCTGCCCCGTTCGATCCTGTTCCTGTGCGGCATGAACGCCGTGCGCTCGCCGATGGCCGAGCAGCTGGCGCGGCGCATGCTGCCTTCCGCGACGTTCGTCGCCTCGGCTGGAGTGCACCGTGGTGAACGCGACCCGTTCGTCGACGCGGTGCTGGCCGAGGAGGGTCTCACGCTTGGTGAGCGTCACCCAAGGACCATGGACGACCTCGAGGACGACTATTTCGACTTGATCGTGACGCTGGCGCCGGAAGCACACCATGCCGCGCTCGAACTCACCCGCTCGCTCGCCGTCGACGTCGAATACTGGCCGATGCCCGACCCGACCGGCGCCGGCGGCACGCGCGAGCACATCATGGCCGCCTATCGCGACGTGCGCGAGCGGCTGAAGGCGCGGATATCCGGCCGTTTCCTCGCGCCAAGGGCCAAAAACGCCGCGGATTAAGCGTGTTCACAAGCGGATGATTATCATATAGGTTCCGCCGCAAATTCCGGCCGGCGCGCTGGAACTGCCATCCAAGCAAAGGTATCGAATGCCGAAGGAAGAAGTCCTCGAGTTTCCGGGTGTCGTGACGGAATTGCTGCCCAACGCGATGTTCCGGGTGAAGCTCGAAAACGAACACGAAATCATCGCCCATACGGCCGGCCGCATGCGCAAGAACCGCATCCGCGTGCTAACCGGCGACAAGGTCCTGGTCGAGATGACGCCCTACGACCTGACCAAGGGCCGCATCACCTACCGTTTCAAGTAAGATCAAGAGCCTGCCGGAATCGCGATGAGCATTTTGCAGAAGCTGGTGCTTGCTTCGGGTTCGCCGCGCCGGATCGAGCTTTTGCAGCAGGCCGGCATCGAGCCGGACCGCGTTTTGCCGGCCGATGTCGACGAGACGCCGCTGCGCGCCGAGCATCCGCGCTCGCTGGCCAAGCGGCTGTCGAAGGAGAAGGCTGAAAAGGCGCTCGCCTCGCTGCAGAGCGAAGACGACCATGCGCCATCCTTCGTGCTCGCCGCAGATACGGTGGTGGCCGTCGGGCGGCGCATCCTGCCCAAGGCCGAGACGCTCGACGACGCCGTGAATTGCCTCGGCCTGCTGTCCGGCCGTTCGCACCGGGTCTATTCCGGCATCTGCCTGATCACGCCGGGCGGCAAGCAGCGCCTGCGGCTGGTCGAAACCAGGGTGCGTTTCAAGCGGCTGCCGCGCGAGGAGATCGATGCCTATGTCGCCTCCGGCGAATGGCGCGGCAAGGCCGGCGGCTACGCCGTGCAAGGCCTGGCCGGCTCCTTCGTCGTCAAGCTGGTCGGCTCCTACACCAACATCGTCGGCCTGCCGCTCTACGAGACGGTGGCGCTGCTTTCCGGCGAGGGCTTCAAAGTCCACACCAGCTGGCTCGCCGCGCGGCCATGAGCCTGGACGACAAGGTGACGCCGCTGCGCCCGAAGCGCCCCTGCCCCGAATGTGGCAAGCCATCGGCGCGCGAGACCTATCCGTTCTGCTCGACGCGCTGCAAGGACATCGACCTCAATCGCTGGCTGAAGGGCGCTTATGTGATTACCGCCCGCGACGACGAGGAAGAGCCGGACGCGGACGGGCCGAAATAGGCCCGTTTGGGGCGGCTACCTCGCTGCCGCCACGGCAGATGATCGGTGTTCCAGAACGCTTGGCGTTTCCCACCTGAAATCAACGCTTAGGCGCTGGACAGGCGAAATTCCCGTGCTATAACCCACGCGCTTTCAAGGGGCGCCCACGGCGCTTTCCTGAAATCCGGTCAACGATATCTCGTTTGCCGGCGAGGCCCAGATAGCTCAGTTGGTAGAGCAGCGGACTGAAAATCCGCGTGTCGGTGGTTCGAATCCGCCTCTGGGCACCATCCCCTCTTCTCCCGGCATTCCCTTTCGCCGAAGCTTCTACGCTTCAGTCTCTGCAAATCTCTGAAATCGCTGATCTTTTCGTGAGAGCGGCGTGGCTAGGCGGGTTTCACGTAGATTTTGGCGTACTTGGTCCAACGGGGCGCAGGGATGGTATTTCCGTTGGTATTGGGCATCCTGTTGGTATCAAAGAGCCAAAGTGAGGCCCCTTAATGGCCCTATCCGACGTCAAATGCCGAAATGCCAAACCTGCCTCTAAGCTCGTTAAACTTTCTGACGGTGGCGGGCTCCAGCTTTGGGTGCAGCCTACCGGATCCCGCCTATGGCGCCTCGCCTATCGATTTGAAGGCAAGCAGAAGCTTTTGGCGCTAGGCAGCTATCCTCTCATTTCCCTCGCTGAGGCACGCCAAGCCCGCGATGACGCAAAACGACTACTGCTAGCTGGTGCCGACCCAGCGCGGGAGCGCAAGCTTCACAAAGCCAATTCGCAAAAAGACACTTTTCGTTCAATCGCGGACGAATATGTTGACAAGCTGAAGAAGGAGGGACGTGCCGACCGGACGATCAACAAGGTCAAATGGCTGCTCGACTTTGCCTACCCGACAATCGGCGACAAGTGCATTTGGGAGATCGATACGGCCGCCGTCCTTACCGCCCTCCGTCGCGTGGAGGTTCGCGGCCGATACGAGTCTGCCAGGCGACTGCGCTCGACGATTGGCAGCGTGTTTCGATACGCAATCGCAACCGCGCGCGCCGAGGCAGATCCGACGATTGCGCTAAGGGGCGCACTCATCAGTCCGACAGTCACGCCGCGTGCCGCGATTACCGATCCTAGGGCTTTAGGCGGCTTGCTGAGGGCGATCGATGCATTTGACGGACAGCCTACAACCCGAGCCGCCCTGAAGCTGATGGCGCTGCTGTTTCCCCGCCCCGGCGAGCTGCGCGCGGCCGAATGGGACGAGTTCGATTTCGAAAGCTCGGTGTGGATCATCCCTGAAGCACGCATGAAAATGCGACGGCCGCACCGCGTACCACTTTCAAGGCAGGCCATCGAAATCCTGACCGATCTCAGAGACATTTCCGGCGCCGGATCGCTGCTGTTTCCAAGTGTTCGATCGGCTTCGCGCCCGATTTCCGACAACACGCTTAACGCCGCCTTGCGTCGCATTGGCTACAGCAAGGAAGAAGCAACCGCGCACGGTTTTCGAGCAACGGCATCAACTCTGCTAAACGAATGCGGCAAGTGGCATCCGGACGCCATTGAGCGGCAGCTGGCCCACATTGAGAACAACGACGTTCGCCGCGCCTACGCCCGGGCAGAGCACTGGGAAGAGCGCGTCAGGATGATGCAATGGTGGGCCGATTATCTGGATGAACTCGAGAGTAAAAGCCCGCGGGCGATCTCAATCGGGGGACGCGGCAAGCCTGCTGTCCATACACCATCGCGAGCGTCCACTTTGAGCCCAACAGCGACCGTTCACCAAACGCCGATGCGAATCTCCAACCGCCGAAAATCATACTAAGGTTTACTGGACGACCAAATGGTAGGGACGAGTCAACACCTTCGATCGTCGTGTTTGAATTTATTGTTCCCCCAGGCCGTCGCCCACCAATGAACTAGGCGGACTATAAGGCACTGCTGGTGAACTTCGATCTTTAGCCGACATGCCGGCCGGCGCGGATGCGTATTCTGGCGATGACGGCGTGCTGTTCGAAGATGGCAGGACGATGAGTACACTCATCGGTCGGCCGACAACGCCAATGGCGGATGTGGTCGCCTTTCGCTGCGCACCTGACCCGCTTCGGCAAACCGCGCGGCCCTAGCACCGTCGTGAAGAGGGGCAAGGGCGGGCGAGCAGTCCATTCCCAAACCAAACGAACCCATCCCATGTCCCGAGCTTCCGGGATAGTGCCGTTGGCCGTTGCCGCGACCTGTCCGCTCAAGCCCTGCCCCTTTCGCGCGGGACAGATCGCTTGCCCAGTAGTGGCGGAGCGGCTTGCCCACGAGCAGTTACCAAGTTCGACACGCGGGATTTCGACGTATTCTCAAATTAGATCCCGCTAACCTTGTTGCTACGATCACGCGCAAAAACGTCGCTCCGGCGCCCCGCCAATGCTTGCGGACATACTTCTGCCGCGCCTACTAGTCTGGGTGGACGAGGCTGGTCACGATCCGTCGGGGCGCGAGCGCCGCCATGGCGCCGGAGGCAGCCGGCATTGATCGCAAGGAGATCGGCCTGCTTGTGCTTGCCACCTCGACGCCGGACCATCTCCTACCACCGAGCGCGCCGCTGGTGGCGCACAGGCTCGGCCTCGAGAATGCCGGCGGCATCGACCTTGCCGGCGCCTGCGCCGGATCGTCGCCCGCTTTGTGCCGCACCAGGCAAATGCCCGCATCTTCAATGCGGTCGGCAAGTCGCTCGGCATCGAGGATGAGCGCATCGTCAAAACCGTCGCCGACTGTGGCAACTCGTCGGCCGCAACGATTCCCCTCTCGCTGTCGGTTGCCCACAGCGCTAAGCCCCTTCAATTCGGCGAGAAACTCTTGTTGGCAGCGGCCGGAGCCGGCCTATCCGGCGGGGCGTTGGGGTTGGGGTCTAACTCGTGCCACCTGGTTGTTCGCATCCTAGGCTGCTAACGATTTCATTGGCAGCCTATTCTGTCGGTCAAACCACAGACCCTGAAGCCTGCCATCACCTTGAGGCCAACAGCGCCTATGTGCCCCAGCATGCCACGATTCTCCACTAAGAACTAACCAACCGTTGGCTTCCCTTCGGGAGAGATCAGGCGAGGACGCTGAATCGGCGGTGCATAGCCCCTTGCGATGGCGGGTCCGCAGGTGGTCGCCAGAAGCGTCCATGTCAGGTCGATCGCGTCATGTCACAATTGGGGCCGGGAGCTGATGGTCTGCTTGTGATAATGCGGGCGAAATAGCAGACGTTCGTTCATGAACCCTTTGTGTTCCTCGCGCCACACCCATCCCCTTCGAAACGCACTGTCAGATAGGCTCCCGGCGGCTCCTGCCATTTCAGCTTCTCGGATTCGACACGGACAATGACAGCGTGTTCCTGAACGAGACGATACGCGACTACTGTCTGGATGCCGGCATCGAGTTCACCCGCTGCCGTCCTTATCGCAAAAATGACCAGGCCTTCGTCGAACAGAAGAACGGCGCCGTGGTGCGACGCATTGTCGGATATCGCCGGTTGGAGGGGCTCGAAGCCGCTGCTGCCCTTGCACAGCTCTATTCGACGGTTCGGCTGTTCGTGAACTTCTTCCAACCCTCCTTCAAGCTGGCCGGAAAGGAACGGGACGGCGCCCGCGTGCGCAAGCGCTATCACCCTGCGGCAACACCTTGCCAGCGACTGCTGGCAGATCCACGCACGCCTGAACCGGTTCGTGCCAAGCTTACGCAAACACAGGCGAGGCTGGACCCGGTAAAGCTGCTGCAGGAGATGCGATCGGCGCAGCAGCGCCTGGTCGACATTGCCGATGAACCCTGCACGCCTGCGCTGGTGGTGAGCGATCCGGCGCTGGACCAATTCCTGTCGGGTCTGCGAACGGCTTGGAAGGAGGGGGAAGTCCGCCCAACCGCACGAGCCAAGCCGAGGCAAAAGCGGGGACGTCGCCGACCGGATCCGCTCGTGAAGGTCACAGGCCAGTTGCGCGCGTGGTTCGACGAAGAGCCCTGGCGGACGAGCCGCGAACTACTGGTGCGTCTGCAGGCGGAGCAGCCGGGCCAATATCCTGATCCACTTCTGCGCACGCTGCAGCGCCGCTTGAAGATCTGGCGGAAGGAAAAGGCACACGCGATGGTGTTCGGCCCAATGCACGTGGAGCCGGCAATTGAGCTGATCGCGCATTGATGGAATCCCAGCCCAGGGGAACATTATGGTGAGGCAACGGAAAGGTCGTTCGGGAGCATTCCAGGGTGAGGCAATACGGCTTCTCATCAGAATTGTCGCGCCACAGCCCTTTGCCGCCTATAATGGAACGCTGATCAACATCACGGGGAAGATCTGCTTTCTGACCGCCGGTCATGTGCTGGCTGACCTCAAAGAAAAGCTCGACGATGACAGGATCGAGGTCATCGACGTCGTTCTAGCCGACACCTTCGCAAAAGACCGCGCCAGCGACAAACCCGTTCCCTTCGATGTCAGGAACGAGCACTTTTATATCGTCGATGACGAAGAACAGGGTCTCGATTTCGGCGCCATACCTTTACGCCCGTACTACACCAATCTTCTGGCGAAAAATGGAACGATTGCGCTCGACGAGGAGCGGTGGATCCACCAGCATGGAGTTCATTTTGATGGCTATGCGATGCTGGGGCTGCCTCAAGAGCTAACCTCGCCGGCTGTCGATGCCTCGGGAAATGGAGCGGTTTTCCCCGACAATGTTTTGGGTCGTGCGTCACGAGACCCCACCTACAGATACCCCGCAAACGACCCACCCGCGCTTTGTTGCAGAAATAGCAGAGGGCCTATCGGTCACCGACATCAAAGGCATGAGCGGCGGGCCTATATTCGGCTTTCGGATCGAGGGTGAGAATGCCGTTCGATATTGGGTTGTCGCGTTGCAAAGCACCTGGCTTCCAACAAGGCGGATAATCTTCGGATGTCCTTTGCCCACCCTGGCGCCTCTCTTGAAGAACCTCATGGTCAACGGACCCTCACCCGTGACCCTGTAACCGCCCATGTTCTGGCGTTGCCAGCAACACATTCACAAGTTTTCTATCTAATACTGAGGTATCCTCCGAAGGTTGCATATTAGTGCACGCTTGTAACATCGTCAGTCTAGACTTTGATTGGCCAACTATGTCTTATTTCTATTTCTATCCTTTTTCATAAGACTCTGTCCTTACTTTTTAAGTTGCTGTATGTCACCAAAAAAATTCTGGTTAGTATTAGCCTATGCCGTTCTGTGGATTTGACGAATTACCTATCGCGCTGCGATCGATGTCATGCTATCGTAGTAGATAGGCTCAGATGGAGATTCTGATGGAAACGAAGCAACTCGAAGCGAAGTCCGCCCCTATCGAACTCGAAGTCAACAGCGCAGCGCTCAAGCGCCTGATGGAAGAAGTCGCGGCGGACGACAAGATCCTTTGTGCTGCTCACTACAATCGCACGCACAATCGGCATAATCGGTGAGGCAGGCCGGCTCCGACGGCAGGCGTCTCGATACGATCTTGGTGAAAGTCGCAAGTCGTTGCAACATCGATTGCTCTTATTGCTATGTCTACCATATGGGCGACGAGGGTTGGCGCGAGCAACCAAAGCTGATGTTACCGGCCGTTGTCGAAAGCGTGGCTGCAGCCCTTCAGACTCAGTTCCAACGCCAAGGAGTCCCTTTTAACATCGTGTTGCATGGTGGCGAGCCGCTGATGCTTGGTGTGAAGCGACTGTCGGACCTTTGCAGGTGTCTTAAGAGTTCCCTGCCCCCCTCTTGCGGAATTCATGTACAAACCAATGGCATCCTGCTGAGCGACCCCATCATCGACGTTCTGGTTGAGTTCGGTGTTGGCGTCTCAATCAGCATCGATGGTCCCGCTACGGTTCACGATCGCTTCCGCAAGGATCATCAGCAACAAGCCACCCATGCTCGCGTTATTGCCGGAATCGAAAAGTTGCAGCGTCGCGACGATGCATGGCCACTTTTCGCCGGCGTGCTTGCGGTCGTCGATCCGGCGAGCAGCCCGTCAGACGTCTATTCCTCCCTGAAAGAAACCGGGGCACCAAGCCTCGACTTCCTGGTTCGGGATGGCAATTGGGACTCGTTGCCGTTTGGCAAGGCCTCTGCCGATTCGACAGAATATGGCGCGTGGCTTTCCGGTCTGATGGCGGTGTACCTTGCGGATCCTGCTCCGCCTCGTGTCCGCATCCTTGACGATATGCTGCGCCTGCTGCTTGGCGGAATATCCTACAAGGAAGGCGTAGGGGAAACGGACTACGGTATCCTGGTTGTCGAACCGGATGGCCGCATAACAAAAAATGACACACTCAAGGTCGCGCATGCATCGGCCGACCAGTTTGAGCGACCTTGGTCGATCCTACACGACGAACTGTCGACCGTTCTGGCAAGCGCTTCCTTCGAGGAATACTGGCGACAACAACGCCCGACTTCGAGCGTCTGCAAGATGTGTCCTGACCTGGCGATATGTGGCGGGGGTATGGTGGCACATCGGTGGAGTTCAAGGCGCGGTTTCGACAACCCAACGGTTTTTTGTGCCGATCAGCGTCTTCTGATCGCCAACATGCGAAACGCAATCCGGCTCGCCGACGGCGATGCCGCGTGACAAGGAGCGATCGAATGCCCCAAAATGAAGTCGCTGATGTCTCTATAATTGCGATAACCGAGACGAAAAGGGAGATTTCCATAAAGGCCTTCGGCAGCGCTGCGCTGATGCGCCTCATTGAAGAGGTCCGCAACGACGAGTCGCCGCAGGGCAGAACCGCGTACGATCGCACCTATCACCGACACAATCGCTAGAAATCATCGCAAGTATAGTCCATGCCCGACTTGATTCCGATCACACTGCGCGTAGTTGAAAAGACGAAGAAACCTTTCCCCTATTTTTTGGCTGAGCAGTTTGTTCCGCCATCTCTTGAAAATGAACTTCTGGCCTGGTTGGAAGACGGGGCGCCCTGGCGTCTGGTGGAGACCGATTTCTATGAGCAGTATGAGTTCAACCTCTTTGAGGCTGACATGCCGGCGTCTCTAGCATGGCTAGTATCACATGGGTGTCTAGCGCATTTGCGGGAGCTTATCGAAACGACATTGGGGTGCAGACTGACTGACAAGACCGACTTGGTCGCCCACAAGCTGTTGGCTGGGCAGCGCATAGGCATCCATAACGACTATCTTGAAGGCCAGGAAACGCATCGTCTCACGGTTCAACTCAATCAGGGCCTTAATATTGAGGATGGCGGCTTCTTCATGCTGTTCAACAGCTTTGACGCGAGCGACATTCACAAGGTTCTGCGCCCGTTGAGCGGTTCAGCCGTGGGCTTTGAAATCAGCCAAGATTCGCATCATGCGGTTTCACGCATGCATGGCGGAGAACGATACACGCTGGTCTATTCCTTCTATGCAGATCGCTCGGCACACTGATTTGTTTCTAAGCAAGGCTTGGCTAAAAGGCGCCCCTGCATTTCTGCCGAGTTTGGCGAGCGACCTTGTGAGTGATTTCTGGCGCGGGGAGGGTCGCCCTCTCGACGCCTTTTCATATGGCACGACCCGATGGCTGACAGCCGACCCGGTGGCTGAGCGATTGGTGATGCATGGGTTTGCGATCGGCGCCGAATATGCCTTGGTCGAGGCTCTGCCGACAAACGTTCGTTCCCGGTATGAAGCCTTGGACCTCAGCTTTCGATCGGATAGCCCAACCGTCGACGAGTGTTCGCTGTTCACAGAAGCCCTTGCCTGGCTTGATCGACAGCCAGACCTCCTTGAAACGATGGCGCTCCTGGTCCGATCGGTTCATTTTCTCGTCAGCCCCGGCGTGGGGTACGACGTCAGTCATTCCGATCCGGAGGTGCCGTTTTCGATCTTCGTCTCGCTACCGACTTCTGAAAACAACGCTGGATTGCGCTTGGCCGAATCAGTTTTGCATGAAGCAATGCATTTACAGTTGACGCTTATCGAGCACGCGGTGCCGCTCATTCAAGACGCGGAGGCCAAGGGCTTCTCTCCCTGGCAACAAAAGTATCGTCCCGTTCGAGGTTTGATGCACGGGCTCTACGTCTTTCGGGTCATCGATGAATGGCTGAGCGCCGTCGCTGGAAGCGAACGGGACTTCGGCCAAGGTAGGTATGTTGCGAAGCGGCGAAGCGAAATCGCGGAAGAAATTGCAATGGTCTCCGACCTTGGATCATCGTCTGCATTGACGGAACAGGGTGGTCATTTCGTCCGATGGCTGGTTGGCGACCAAGGATTAGGGAACGCCAGTTCCATCAATCAGATCTGACGCCATCGCACTATATTCAGCTTCAGGTCCTTTGGCTCGAGCCAGGGCTTCCTGGGCCTTGATGACAAGTCTTTGATCGCCTTCGGCTTCCGATCCATCGAGCGTGTCGACTACATCTTGAAGTAGAAGTAGTCGCTGGATAGCCGCGAGACGTTCCTCAGACAGGTCGCTTCGGTTGAGACCGACAACATTAATCGTCATGTCGCCGTACTCTGTGACGCCGACAGCAACATCTTGCCTGAATTTAATGTGGTCGCGTGGGTTTTTCGGTCCCGACGGATTGAGAAGAAGCGGATCCTCGACCGCAACGTCTTGCAGATGGTTACGAGCCTGCGCACTCGGATTGCGGAGAGGAAAGACGTTTTTCTTGTGGCTGCGATTGCAGACCTGGCAGCAATAGAAGAGATTGTCCCAGCTATACGCCAACCAATAGTAGCCAGGATAGATCTTTGGTCTCTTGAACGCTTGCTGGCTATACTGCTTGGGACGATAGTGCTCGACATCCGCCGCAGCGTTCGCCTCGAATATTCCTTCACAAAAGCAGCACTTTTTCCGTTGAGCAGTTCTCAAGACATTTTTCACGGCCTTATGCCCATAGATTTCTTTTTTTATGTCGAAACCAACCGAGCCGTCTTCATATTCAGCCTGCCTTGCCAGAAGATCGGCATTGTAGCCGGTGACAAGCGCCGCGCCCTCCCCCAATTTGGCAGGGGCTGCAGGTTTCGTTATGAGGATCATGATGCGGTTCGCTGGGAAAGCAGCCTGGCCGCGGCCTGGCGGATGATGTCCATTGCTTTCTGATCGTCGGAGTCTGTGGTCGGCAGTCCGTGCACAAATCTGTCGAGAGCTCTCAGTTCGCTTTTCTCGCTCGCCGACAACTCCTTGTTTTGAGACAGTTCCACTCTTCGGCTCATCGCCCGTTCGACGTCGGGCGGCCTTGCCGAACTAAGCCCGAAGAGCTCGCTGGTGATGATTTGATCCAGCCTCCACGTTTTGACCACGGCCGGATCACTTACAATGGTCGCCTGGCCGTCAATATCGCGAATGACTGCCAGGTTGGTGTCCAGAGCGTCCTGGGCCATTAGCGGGCTGTGCGCGGTCGCTATGAACTGTACCGCTGGAAAATGCTTGGTCAGGTGTTCCCGGATGGTTCGTTGCCATTGCGGATGAAGATGGAGATCGATTTCGTCGACGATAACGATTGCTGGTTCCAGCAGGGGGTTCGCGCTCGCAGGATAGTGATTGAGGAGCCGCCACGCGATATCTGACGTCCACGCCATAACAGTTTGGTAGCCAAGGCTGAGATCCGCCATGGGGACTGTGCCGAACGGGGTCTTGACCCACACTCCGCCGTTGTCGTCCTTCGTGCCAGGCAGCCGGGGACCGCGAATGTCGATGTCCTCAGGCCTCTCGATGGCCGGCAGTATCTCCGCAAGAAGCGCCTTCAGGCCCTTAAGTTTTTGGCTCGCTATCTTTTTGCGCGGTCCTTTCTCCTTCAATTGAATATAATCGAGCCGATAGAGCGTCTCCTCGGTATCAAACAGTTCAGCTGAAGCGTCGAACAAGGACGCAGTTGAGTCGACCTCTGTCAGCCTTTCGAGATTTCCAACGCCTCGGTGACGACCTGCCCCGTAGGCGAGCACAAGGGGTTCAACGCTTGCCCCCTTGAAATCCCCGCCAGCGTCGACGTCTACAATGCGTCCTTTTTTCCGACGGATTGTCATCCGCGTCGAAACCAATCGATGTCTCGTCTTGGCGGGGCTGTCGAAACGCGTACCGGTTTCAAGCTCCACCCTCAGCGAGGCATTGGCGTCTGTCCCTGAACGCGCCAATGCCTTTAGCACCGCGTTGTCCTCCTCCTGGGCAAGCTCGGGTTCAATAGCCCGTGGCATTTGCTCTGAAGGTTGACCCGACACGTCATTGTATCGCGGCCGCATGCGCGTCAGACACTGAAGAATGGTTGTTTTACCGACGCCGTTGTCGCCAAGGATCAAAGTCCATTGCGCAGGACGACCTTGGGGATCACGCAGGTCCAGTCTTTGCAGGCCGGCAAACGAGCGGATGTTCTCCAACTCCAGCATCGTGAAGTAGATGGCTTTACTATTCGGTTTCATTTGCGGCAGCCTACAGGTCTTGCAGAGGGATTGGAGGACAATGCAGTCCCTCTATACGAGACGAACGAACCATCGTCACGTGGCTGGCGGAGCGATTTCAATACCCCGATCTGCCACATATCCACAGATAGGACAACCACGACCTGCAGCGAGGTCGACGGAGAGAGTCCGCTTTCGAGCACAATTGAGCTCTTCGACCGAGATTGGGCGCGAAGCTGCATGACCGGAAGGTGGCCGAAATCGACGTTAGGCAGCTCTGGTTTGGGCCGCCCGATAGAAACGAGCGACGGCCATTCTTCAGTTGATGAATCACTGGATAAACAATAATAATAATTTTAGTTTGACATGATTCTTATGTGAAAGTCATTTTCACTTTTTTAGTCCGTCGAGGTATGCATGTCAGTTCTAGACATCCCGCTCCGAAAAATTCTGCAATTGTTCTATGCGCCGCAGTCGCTGCAGCGCTCAATTTTGAAGGACGACATTCGGCTTGACCGTAGAAAAGAAAAAGGTGGCAACAGAAGCCGAGGTGGCGACTTCTACCTACCGTTCTGGTCCGATGTAAAAAAGCACATTGCCGGGGACGCGGATCTTTCGGAGATGACCGATGGCCGCATACAATCAAACAAGAATTTTACGCGACTATACCCACTCCTGAAAGACGGAGTAATCGACTTGCTTAGCGCGAAGCTACGTTGGTCAAACGAACCTGTCCAAATAGTGCCGAAGAGCGTGCACGGAAACCTACAATTTGGAGATATAGGGGGTATCGTTCGTATACGTGATGCCCTGCATGCCCGCGTCAGAGGTGAGTACACACGGGTCGTGTATCCTTACTTCAGCGAGGAGCCCGCACTCTCTGAAGAAGGCGGCAGGTTAGGCTTATGGGCGATGCAGCAAGCTTTGACCGAATCTGATCCAAATGACATGCGCATTATCGACATTCTTCGTCGGACGTTCTTCTCGCCGCAAACAACTCCATTGCGGGGAGATGAGGGGACCGTGTTCCGAGAAAATTACATTTCAATAATCGCCGAATGGGAGCGTCTGAAGCTAGATTAACAGGCTACTGTGGCTTTGCTTCTATGAACGCCAAGCTACGGTGCATCGACGAAGCTTGGAGGATCGACCCCGGCACCGTCAGACCCCATTGGAGCTTCGGTGGCATCCCGCCGTCGATGCTTCGCAAACCGGTCCTGCAAAGACCGAAGCACAGCCGGGTATAACCTGGGTCGCCTTGAGGACAGGAGCACACATCACAGTGAGTTGTGCATAGTGTTGCGATAATCCAGGTCGTGCGGTTCAAGCACCGGTAAATCGATAGCTGCTTTTGGCGTCTTTTTGAATGTCGGGAACTGGCACCGATCGGAAAGCCTGCAACTGGCGCAGCCGTAATCCCCAGCGGAACCGTCGGAATGTCGGCTTTCGGGAACTTGTGAAGCTGACCTCTACGGCAGAAACGCGGCGCGAAGCGGCCATCCGTTCCCATTGAACCGTTATTGGTCAGAGGCGGTCCTCGGCGGATGTTTCGCATCCGAAGCAACCCCTCGCCTGCCCACGTGTCTGCATTGGGTCACCTTCTGACCCAAGCCCCAACGTACACACGCGGGAGTGTCCTACAAGCCGTCGGTTTCCACAGATCGGATGGTTTGGGCGGGCGAGCTCAGAAGCCGAGAGCTTAGAGCGATTGTAAATCGTCGTTGTAGCAGAACAAACTGTGTAACAAACAGCGCGAAAAGCTCAATATTTTCAGTACTATAGGCGTGGAATCGAAAGACGCAGGGATATTCGAAGCCCTTGGCGTCGTCGCAGTATTGCTTGCTCTCCGGCGCGTCGATGCCGTTGAAGCGAATCCGCTGGCCGCGAACTTCTATCGTGTCGCCGTCGATAACGGAGGCGACACCCGAGATCGGTTCCGGCTTCGGCCCGAACCAGTTCGATGCGTTGAGCTCGGGCAAGCGGTCGCTGTGCTGCATGGCGATCTGCGCGGCCAGCGCGCCGGCTGCCGCGAACGTCACGAAGATCAAGCGCCGCGGCACGCTCGCCCACCGCAGTGCGCGCGAGCGCTTTGCGCCGGTGCGTTTGCGCCATTGATCAGATCGATTGTCGTGTCGTGATCTATCCATTGTCGACTTATGCCGACCAGCCCGGCCAGGTACTGTCGATCATGGGCATGGCAGCGCAGTAGTAATCGTAGACAAACTGACCGGTCGCCATATCCCGGCAACGCCAAATCAAAGCATAGTTCGGGCCGTAGAACTGGTCCCATGCAACGCCATAAACTTGCGGTCGCGGAACATAGTAGCCCCCGCCGCCATTCTTTGCTGCCGCGCCCGCCGCAGCGGCTACACCCGCCACCGCAATCCCAGTCGCGACAGCGTTGTCGGTCTGTATCAATCGAACGCATTTCTCAGCCGTTGCACCACGCCGAATCAGGAGGGCTGCAACTCGACTTCGATATTGTTCGTCCGTGCTGCCGGCCAACGCGTGGCAAAGCGCTGTTGTGTTCTGCGCTTTTAAATCGCTATCCGAAACGTTCGTGTTTGTTGAGCACCCGCCGATGAACACGGCCGCGCCCGCAAGAAATGCTATCATCTTCATTGAACTGTCCCCCCGTTGAATACTGGGGGTAATTCACGGTGCGTGTCCAGAATTTTGTTTAACTTCGTCTACCTGGCCGCGCGGGTCAGGCCAGCGCAGCGAGCCCAGTCGAAATGCAACTCGCCGGGCGAGGCCCTGCAGCCTCAGCCCGACGAGTTCACAACTGATGCGATAGGGCCGGGATCAACCGGCGAATCCTTCGCCTTCGGCGGGTCCCCCGCGGGCAGCATTCAGGATGACCGACCGATCGAAATGGCGGCCTTTGAACATGCCCCCCCTCAAATGGAGGGGCCTTCATGCCCCAGGTGATCTTGACGGAAAGTTTGCGACGGAATCGAAAAAACCGACCATCGCCGCCAAAGCGCCGGTCCTGCTTTTCAAGTACTTAGCTCCTGATCAAGCGGCTTCGCGGTAATGCCAGGAATGTCATCTATCCGGACAGGTTTCCCGATCAAATAGCCTTGAGCTTCATCGCATCCGAAGCGGCGCAGATAGTCGAGCTGTTCGGGAGTTTCCACGCCTTCGGCCGTTACCTCAATTCGAAGCTCATGCGCCAGCTGAACCAATGATCTTACAATCGCGGCGCAGTCCGCGTCGGTTAGCATATCCTGGACAAAAGACCGGTCGATCTTGAGCCGCGAAAGAGGCAATTTACGAAGATAGGTGAGGGATGAAAAGCCGGTGCCAAAATCGTCAAGGGCAACTGTGACGGACAGAAAACTCAACGATTGTAGTAATGAAATGGCGTCTTCAAAATCGGAAATCAGCACCGATTCCGTGATTTCGACCTCAAGTCGCTTTGGCTCTAAACCGGTCTCCGACAAGACCATTACTATTCCATCCAATAACGCCTTGTTCTTAAGCTGGACAGCCGACAGATTGACGGAGACCCGCAAGTCGCGCGGCCATTGCACCGCTGCCAGGCAAGCCGTGTTGAGAGCCCAATGCCCGATGGCGTGAATCAATCCGGTTTCTTCAGCGATAGCTATGAACTCCGACGGAGGGATCGCGCCAAGTGTCGGATGCTGCCACCGCAGAAGCGCTTCAAAACCTCGGATGCGATCGCTCCCGAGGTCGAGAAACGGTTGAAATGCGAGCCAAAGCTGGTCGTTGGCGAGCGCAGATGCCAGATCGCGTTCAAGGGCCTGGCGCCTTGCAGCAGCTTCATCGTCGCTTGCGCTGAAGAACTGGATGGAGCCCGCCCCCACCATCCTAGCCCTGTGTAGCGCGGTGTCGACGCACCGCAGGAGCTGGTTGGCATCCAAACCGTCAGTGGGCGCCAAAGCGATACCGACGGAGGCCCTGCAATATATCTCTCGCCCTTCGATCAAGAAAGGCGCGCGCATGACATCTATGATCTGTTTGGCCAAGGACCTGATTTGATCTGGCCTGATATCGCGCGCAGCGATTATTGCAAATTCGCCGCCCTCCAATCTGGCGATGCCATCGCTTTCCCGTGTCGATTTGCGAAGTCGCGCAGCCACTTCGACCAAAACGGCATCCGCCATGGCTCGGCCAAAGTGATCATTCACCTCGTCAAAATTGCTGAGATCGAACAAAAGCAGCGCAAAGTGCTGGTCAAACTGCTTTGCGTCCACCAACGCGTTGTCCAGCCGCTCGTTGAAGCTGAACCGGTTTGGCAAACTCGTCAAAACATCCCTGCGAATGGCATTTTCGCTTTCCGCTTGCAGAATGAAGCGTTGGGTAAATTCGGACGCGTGAGCAAGCACTGCACGAAACAGCGTAGTGGCGTAACTCACTATCAGGATTGCGACGGGCAGATTGACGGCGTCTTGTACCCACACAATTGCGACCGCCGAACCGACGAAGATCGGTAGCGTATACGCGATGGCCGCAATGGGAATCGTGTAAAAGGAAGCGGCGCCGCCCGCGATCATCCCCGCGCTCAGGCAGGTAATGACGACCTGCGCTGCGCTTGTTGCCCCACTAAAAAACAGAACGGGAAGTGCGCCCCACCAAGTGCCGAAAAGGAAGGCGTTGCGCACCAGGTTTTGCGTAGTGCGGCGAGACACCGACCTTGGTTTGACCGACTGAAACGAAGATCTCGCTCTTAGGCCGACGAAACCAGCGGCGACGATGACGACACTCGCCCAGAGGATGGCTTTCGTTTGGTCGGGCGAGCCCCAGACCGCCATGACAAAAGTGGCCGCATTGAGTATATTCGCAACCATGCCAAGAAGCGTGTTGCGAAGCACGATACTGACCTGCTCCGCCCTGATGCGGCCGGCAAGTGGTTCGATCGTCGAGGGCCCGCCAAAAACACGCAGGTCTCCCGCCAGAAGGTCACCGAGCCTTGCGGCAGACAGACGCTGCATCACTCTTTCACTCCCCCGCGGTAGAGTAGCCAGCTGCGTGTTGGGCGGTCCCCTAGCACTGAATACTTCGGAAAAAGTAAATTTCAACCGCAAATCCTTTGCGTTTCGATTGTCTCTCTCGGCCGTCGCCGAGATACTCGGCAATGCAGCTCAGGTTTGTTCCTCGGCTGGGTGGGACTGACCCAAGCCTGGCCGGCGAACGAGCATCGCAATAATCCTGCCGAGACATTTGTTGCTTTCAACGACAACCGCCACTATGAAGCAACACTTCGCCGACTGTGTTTCAAGCCGCCTGGAGAGTTTCATGACAGAAGCCGACAAAAACATCGACACCCTCATCGAGCTCACCACCGATGTCGTCTCGGCCTATGTCTCCAACAATCCGGTTCCGGTGGCAGATCTCCCTGCCCTGATCGGCCAGGTGCACGCGGCACTGCAAGGCACGGTCGGACGTGTCTCCGCAGAAGAGCCGGAGGCTCTCAAACCTGCTGTCCCGATCAGGAAGTCGGTGACACCGGACAACATCATCTGCCTTGAGGACGGGAAGAAATTCAAATCGCTAAAGCGTCATCTGTCGACCCACTATGGGCTGACGCCGGATGAATATCGCGCCAAGTGGCATCTGCCGGCGGACTATCCCATGGTCGCACCGAACTACGCCGCGGCGCGCTCGGCATTGGCCAAGACGATGGGTCTCGGACGCAAACCGAAAGAGCCGGAAACGCCGGCGCCGGCAAAGCGGACCCGCAAGAAGGTCGCGGCCTAGGTTTCATCTATCGAGGTTCGTTCCTGAACGCGCAGCCACTGGTGCGCTCCTGGTCCGTATTGCGTCCAACCAGAAGTCGGGGTCCGCGTAGTCGGTCGGATCTGCGTGCCCAGACAGGTGAAACGCCTCCCGGCGCTCAACGCAGGTGCCACACCGCCCGCAGTGACGTTCGCCGCCTTTGTAGCAGGACCAGGTCTGAGCAAATGGCGTGTTGTGCCGTGCACCGTCCGCGACGATCTCCGCCTTCGAGATGTTCACGTATGGGGCGTAAAGGCGAATTCTGGCATAGCCGTCGAGCGCCTGGTTTTGCATCACCTGGAAGGCGTCGATGAAGGCCGGACGGCAATCGGGATAAATGAAGTGGTCTCCACCGTGCACGGCCGTGGCGACGGCATCAGCGTTTTGTGCGGCGGCAACACCGAAGGCGACTGCCAGCATGATGGCGTTGCGGTTTGGTACCACCGTGACCTTCATGGTGTCTTCGGCATAATGCCCGTCAGGCACTTCCAGATCGTCGGTCAACGCCGAACCGGAAAGGCTGTGGCCGATTGCGCGGATGTCGACGATCTGGTGCCGGGTGTTCAGTCGCTCCGCACAGAGGGCGGCAAAGTCCAGTTCCTTCCTGTGCCGTTGCCCGTAATCGAATGACAGGAGGCCGGCAAGCGAGTGTTCCGCCGCCACCTTTTGTGCGAGCGAAACGGAATCCAGTCCGCCGGAGCAGACGACGAGAGTCTTCATGGTTAGAGTCCTTGTTTTGACCGGGTGGGCTGCGACCGGAGATTTCTCTGCGGCCCGAGTACTCCAAGCAGTCTGTTTTGTGAATGGGGCTGGACGCGATTTGACGCGCTGATCGTGCCGTCAAGCGCGTCCGAAGCCCCAGAACCAACTCGTGTTTGCTAAAACAGCGGCAGTTAAATTTAGAGCGTTTCGGCTTGCCGGAAGTTAGGGGCTCGGGCGGCACAACAGCGCGTGGCTTTTGGGGTGCTTGCAGGAAGACCGATGCGCGGACGTGGATGGATCAAGGCGTTGCGACAGGACGAGGTTCGGCAGGTGCGTGCGCGCATTGCCGAGATGGAGCGCGACCTCATGGCGACCACACCTCAGGGACGCCATCGACGTTTCGAAATCGGACATGAACTTCGCAATGCGAAGTTCCGCCTGGAGAGACTCGAGGAATGCATCGCCGGAATACCGAACAAATGTGAGCGTTAGGAAGCTTCGCCGCTCTCAATCCTTGCAAACGGTCCGAAAGGTCGGCGGCAGACCCAATGCCGTGTCCTCCGTTGGTCCTGCTCCAGGTACGCGATTAGGCTATGTTGACCAAGTGGATTGAACGAAGCCGCTGGGCGTCAGCGCGGGTCTCGCAAGGCGCCTGCTGTCTGGCATCCATCTCTCGGACAGAAGCTCGCAATTGGTGAGATGAACCCACGACGACGCATGATCGAGGAAATTTGGACCGTTCGCCGGACCTGCTCGAAAGGACGCGCGCCTGCGCGCCCCGGAAGGTGGTGCTAAGTTTAACGAGCTGGCCTCGGAGAGGCTCGCGCAGCCCGGTGCACGAGATATGGAAAGGGGGACCACCCCGCCTTCCCTTGCCAACATCCTGATTCTATTGGAATTCGCGAAGGCCTGCAGCAACCCGCTGTCCCGGCCTTCCGGTTCAACCAGCTTTACTGAGGCTGCCGGCCGAGGACTTGCCAGTGCGGCGGTCCTGCTCGATCTCATAGTTGATCTTCTGGCCGTCGGTAAGAGTCCTGAGGCCCGCGCGTTCGACGGCGGAGATGTGGACGAAAACATCCTGACCGCCATTGTCGGGCTGGATAAATCCAAATCCCTTGGTGCTGTTGAACCACTTCACGGTTCCAGTCGCCATATGCATATTCCTTCGTAACAATTGCAACGTGGGCTGGCATTGGGCCAGTCCGGTTTCACACTCGAGACGTCGGATTTAGACGCAGCAAAAACGAAAATTGCAAGACCCGGTTCGATCGCTCTGAAGGATTCGCCGCGGAGGCGCCCGACTTCGAAATCGCCAAGCGATAGAGATTGCACGTGGGTTCGTTGAGCTGCCTATTGGCCTCGTTCTAACATGCACCCAAAAACCGGCGGCATTTGCGACCAGACGGTTTTACGCTTTCCCGCCCAGATCGATCTTTCCGAACAGCCTGCCCGAAGGTGAGACTTTGAACAGTGGAAGGAGATTTGCTTTTGGCCGGTTTGGTCTCATTCGCCATAGCAATGTCACCTCTTCTGTCGAGATCAAACAGGGCGGCGAGCCGCGAATTGAGGAGAGTTTCGGAATTGCATCTTTTCGAAAGTATAGGGACGTTAATCGATGCGGCCAGCGCCGCGCTCGATAAAGGGGCGCGTTCTGCTGGATCATTTCAAAGTAACTCAGGAACCTTCTCCCGAGCCAGGATCGAAGCTGCCCATTATCAAATTGTTCATGACGGGGCCGCAGCACGTACGACGAAATAACGAAGACGCTTGAGCGATACTGTAGGGGCTTTGCCCATCAGAAGCTTTCCTATTTTGGTGCGAGAATGAAATCGAAGACTGGCTCAGGCTGGTTAAGCGTCGGCTCCCGCAGAACAGGCGGCGAAGTTGTGGCCGCTTCGGCGTATACCGCGAGCGCCGCGGGTGTCATTCCGAGTGCGGCCTCAAATCCCCGGCTCGGTAGATTTCCCAGCTGACGAAGAAGCGCCGCGGCCCTTGCCGCATGGCGCGCGGCAGCGACCCGCTTTCCCTCGCGGATTTTCACCCCGGCCGCCGCCAACAGGATCAATCCCTTGAAGAACAGGCGATGCTGAGTGCTTTGTTTCGCGGCGTGCCAAAGCGGCTCCCAAGCCTCATGAGCTTCCCAATAGTAGCCGTGGTTGAAAAGGTCGATTCCCCATCGAAACACATTGGAACTGAGTGCTTCGGCGACGGCCACGGCCACCGGATCGCTTTGGTAACTGTGACCCAAGGGGTGGCGCACCGGATGCGGATGTTTGCCAGGAAGGTATGCGTAGCTCGGGAAATTCTGTTCGGGCAGCAAGCGAGGACGTGGCATAGAGAGCCAGCAAGCATGAAAGCACGTTGCTGGCAATTCATGTCCCGTGGAGTCGGATGGATAGGCTCGGCGAAGAGAACTCGGGGATAATCTGGCCGCTGGGTCAGCTCCACTCCTGAGTGCCTCTGCGAGGGGGCCGGCTCTCCTGCTGGCGTGGTCCAGGCTTTCGTCGGCGCCAAGACCCGTTGATGTTTCGCTCGACGTCGAACGGGTCGTCGACGCGTCAAAAAAATTTCCCATCGGCATGATGTTTCCGCCCACCGCCGCCACGGTCCAGTCGCGATTACATGAGAGACACCGGACGATAACCGAAAGCAAAGGCTTGCAAGAGATGAGTAGGGTGGCCAGCTCAGATGAAGATTTTGCTGTGCCAACGACATTTGCGCCGCTCAGGAGCCCAACCTTTCGTTGGATCTGGCTCGCCACGCAGGTTTCCAGTCTCGGCTGGCTGATGCAGACTGTCGCCATCAGCTGGCTGATGGCGACGATCTCGACGTCCGATCTAATGGTGGCGCTGGTGCAGGCTTCGTCGAACCTGCCCGCGTTTATTTTATCCGTGTTCGCCGGTGCCCTCGCCGACAATTTCAGCCGTCGCAGGGTCATGTTCGCCGGCCGCTGCCTTATGGTGACCGCTTCTGCGATGCTGACCGCGTCTGTGGCGCTGGGCTTTGTCAGTCCGTGGATGATCCTCGGCTTCAGCTTCTTGATCGCGTGCGGCGGCGCTCTCAACGATCCCGCTTGGCAGGCCTCGGTCGGCGACATGGTGGAGCGGCGCGATGTTCCCGCTGCCGTCACGCTCCTCTCCGTCGGCTTCAACACTGTCCGGACCGTGGGCCCGGCACTTGGCGGCATCGTGGTTGCCTCGTTCGGGCTTTTGACCGCTTTTACCGTGACCACCTTCACCTATCTGGTCCCATTGGGGACTATATGGCGCTGCAAGTGGAAGGTTCGCTCTTCATCCCTTCCACGCGAGTCGATGAGGACTGCGATCTATGACGGGCTGCGCTTCACGGCGATGTCGTCGGAAATCAAGACGGCGATCGTGCGCGGAACCCTATTTGGCCTGGCGAGCATCGCCATTCTCGCGCTACTGCCGCTGGTTGTCCGCGATCAGCTGGGCGGAGGGCCGCTTGCCTATGGCACGCTCATGGCCGGCTTCGGCACAGGCGCCGTCTTCGCCGGCCTCTCCAACAGCCTGTTCAGACGGAACTTGTCGCAGGAACGGCTGATGAGGCTCTCCTGCATCGCCTGCGCGGCCTGCTCGCTTTCCCTTGCACTGACCTCTTCGATTGCAGTGGCGGCTATTGCGCTCGCCTTGGGCGGCGCGGGGTGGGTCACTGCCTGGTCCGGGGTTGGCGTGAGTGTGCAACTGGCGAGCCCGCGCTGGGTCGTGGGGCGCACGATCTCAATCTACTATGCCTTGATCGACGGTGGCATCGCGGCCGGCAGTTGGGTGTGGGGCACGGTGTCCCAGAACTATTCCGTGGCTTGGGCGCTGGAGGGCTCCGCCGGAGCTCTGCTGATCGTCGCTGCAGCGGGTGTCCTATTTCCTCTTCGCGAGCGCCGCGAGTCCGAGCCCGATCCATTGGAGGAATTCGACGCCCCAGCTGTCGCCCTCAATTTGAAGCCGAGAAGCGGGCCCATCGTCGTCAAGGTCGAGTATCTGATACATGAGAAAAACCTCGAGGCTTTTCTCGACCTCATGCGGGAGCGCCGGCACGTACATAGCCGCGTCGGCGCTCGGAATTGGACGCTCCAGCGCAACCTTCAGAAGCCTATGCAATGGACAGAGACATTCCGCACGCCGACCTGGACGGACTACCTTCGATTAAACCATCGTCTCACGGAAGTAGACAAGGAACTGGACGAGCGTATCTCCCAGCTACACGCGGGAGAGGAAGCGCCTCAATTGACGCTTTCGATTGAGCGACCAACAAGCTCGGCCCGCAAGCCAGAGCTTCACCTTCTCCGGCACTGAAGCCTGACTTCAAATCTCAGGCACCAGCGATCGCTAACCGCTCAAGGTGGCGTGGCAGATGTTGACGCGCCGACGGTTATCGTAGAAAACCAATTAAATCGGTTCAGCTGCTTTCGTAGGAGTTCTGCGAACCAGTTCAGGGATCATGGCCCATCAGGCAAAGGCAACCAGAAAAGGCCGAGCTGAAGGCAAGACGAACGACGCCGTCAAAGCGGACCTGATCGCCGTGGTCGTCGCCGTGAACAACGGCGATCCTCGCGTTCTGACCATCCCGCAGGCAAACGCGCTGCCGTCAGGTCCGTTCGAACTCGCTCACCGTTCGCTGCAGTCGGGCCTCAGGGGATGGGTCGAACAACAGACCGGCCAGCCGCTCGGCTACATCGAACAGCTCTACACCTTCGCCGATCGCGACCGGATTGGCGCCGAGGAGCGCGTAATCTCAATCAGCTACCTTGCGCTCACACGGGACGAAGAGGCACGCGCCTCGGCCAGGCGCTCCTGGGCAAGCTGGTACGAGTATTTTCCGTGGGAGGATCATCGCTCCGGCACGCCGACGGTAGTGCTGGAACATCTGCGGCCGCGCCTGAGGGAATGGGCGGATGGCGCTGACGACGCCGCCGCCCGGCTCGATCGCCGGCGGCGGGCGGCGATCGCCTTCGGCTTCGATGATCGATCTTGGAACGAAGAACTTGCGCTTCAGCGCTATGAGCTTCTCTACGAGGCGGAGCTGGTGGAGGAAGCGGCACGCGGCGGACATTCAACCACACCCGCTCCGGTGCCGAGCAGATCCATGATCGCCGATCACCGCCGCATCCTGGCAACGGCTATGACGCGGCTGCGCTCCAAGATCAAATACCGGCCAGTCGTGTTCGAACTGATGCAGCCGCTCTTCACGCTCTTGCAGCTTCAGCGAACCGTGGAGGCGCTTTCCGGCAGGCTCATCAACAAACCGAACTTCCGCCGTCTCATCGAGCAACAGGAGCTGGTTGAGAAGACCGGGGAGACGACCGCCGAAACCGGCGGAAGGCCAGCGCAGCTTTATCGCTTCCGCCACGCCGTTGTCGACGAGCGGTCTGTAGCCGGGACAAAATTGCCGCTCACGCGGGCTTGACATCCTTATAGTCACAACGATTATAAAGCTCATTATAATCAAGTGGACTATAACGGAGGCTCGATGAGCACCATCCTGCCTTCGGCCGCGTCCCTGTACGACCGCGTTCGGCGCGTTATCCCCCCGATCGAATGGTCGACCTTTGTGGACGACATCGAGGCCATTCTGGCGCTGAAGCGGGAGCGCAACGCAGTCATCCTGGCGCACAACTACCAGATACCGGAGATCTTCCATTGCGTCGCCGACATCGTCGGCGACAGCCTGGCGCTGGCCCGCAAGGCGATCTCGACCGAAGCGGATGTCATTGTGCTCGCCGGCGTGCATTTCATGGCCGAAACAGCCAAGCTGCTCAATCCCGAGAAGACGGTCCTCATCCCCGACCTGAACGCAGGCTGTTCGCTGGCGGAGTCCATTACCGCCGAGGACGTGCGCCTGATGCGTCAGCGCATCCCGAATGTGCCGATCGTCACCTATGTCAACACGTCTGCCGCCGTGAAGGCCGAGTCCGATATCTGCTGCACCTCGGGCAATGCTCGGGCCGTGGTGGAATCGCTTAGCGTGCCTCGCGTCATCATGTTGCCGGACGAATACCTGGCCAAGAACATCGCCGCCGAGACGGATGTCGAGATCCTTGCCTGGAAGGGCCATTGTGAGGTGCACGAGCGCTTCACTGCCTGCGACGTTCGTGAATTGCGTCAGGCACATCCTGGCGTCGTGGTGCTAGCTCACCCCGAGTGCCCGCCCGAAGTGGTGGCCGAGGCCGACTTTTCCGGCTCGACCGCGGCCATGTCCGACTATGTCGGGCTGCAAAAGCCGCCACGCGTAGTGCTGCTGACGGAATGTTCGATGAGCGACAATGTCGCGCTCCAGCATCCGGAGCTCGAGTTCATCCGGCCCTGCAATTTGTGCCCGCACATGAAGCGGATAACACTCGCCAACATCCGTGCGGCGCTGGAGCAGAACCGCCATATCGTGACAATCGAGCCGGAAATCGCCCAGCGCGCGCGGCTTGCGGTCGAACGGATGCTGGCACTTTGAGCGCCGATGTCCGCAGCTTCTTCGGGCGGCCCATTATCATTGGCGGCGGCATCGCCGGGCTCATGACCGCGCTTCATCTGGCGCCGGAGCCAGTGCTTCTTCTGTCCAGGACCCTGCTGGGGGCCGACACGTCGAGCACCTGGGCACAGGGCGGTCTGGCCGCGAGCCTCGGTAATGACGATGATACGGCGCTGCACCTTGCCGACACGCTTACCGCAGGGGACGGGCTCTGCGACAGAGACATGGCGGACCGCGTCCTAAAGGCAGCGCCTGCTGCGATCGAAGGGCTTGCGGGCCTCGGGGTCCCCTTCGACCGGACGCTGAAAGGGTGTCTGCGCCTCGGATTGGAGGCCGCGCATAGCCGGCGTCGCATCGTTCATGCGCATGGCGACGGCAGCGGGCGTGAGATCATGCGTGCCCTGATCGCGGCCGTGCGTTCCACTCCATCGATTGTTGTCCTGGAGGGCGTGGAAGCGCGCCGGCTGGCGGTGAGCGACAATGCGATCCGCGGCGTCTGGGCGAGCTGTTCGCTAGGATCGGTCTTCTTCGCCTCACGGCGCGTCGTTCTCGCCACCGGTGGGATCGGCGGATTGTTTCTCGATACCACCAATCCATCTGGAAGTTGCGGACAGGGCCTGGCGCTTGCGGCCCGCGCTGGGGCTGTCCTTTCCGACCTTGAGTTCATCCAGTTCCACCCGACTGCGCTTGACAGGTCGGAGCGCCCGATGACGCTGATCAGCGAGGCTGTCCGCGGCGAAGGGGCCGCCCTCATCGACGAAGCCGGCCGGCCATTTCTCGATGACATCCCAGGGGCGGAACTTGCGCCTCGCGATGTCTTGGCGCGCGCCGTGTGGAACCACCTTGCGAATGGCCACCGTGTCTTTCTCGACGCGCGGCAACGGCCTGGCCCGGAATTTGCGCGACAGTTCCCGACAATCGCGTCTGCCTGCCGTGGAGTCGGCATCAATCCGGCGCGCGATCTCATTCCCATTCGTCCGGCCCAACACTACCACATGGGTGGAGTGGCCGTGGATGGGTCCGGCCGCACCTCCGTCAAGGGGCTGTGGGCCTGCGGCGAAGTTGCCTCGACCGGACTGCACGGCGCCAACAGGCTCGCCAGCAATTCCCTGACCGAGGCGGTCGTGTGCGCCCGCTGGGTCGCTGAAAGCGTTGCCGGAACCCCTGCGCGCAGAACAAAGCCTGCGTTTGGAGACGATTACCCATCGCCAGATCCGATACCCGTGCGTCCTTTCCTGTCGCCCGCACTTGGCATCGTCCGGAATGGCGAAGGTTTGAAAGCAGCCGCATGCGCCTTGTTGCCGTTTGCCGAAAGCAAGGATGCGGCAGCGGATCCGGCCGCAGTCGGGCTGATGATCGCGATTGCAGCGTTGCGGCGCCAGGAAAGCCGAGGTGCTCACTACCGCACGGATTTTCCCCATCAAGCACCCGACGCCAGACGGTCCGAAATCACACTCGAAGCGGCCCTAGGGGCAGCGCGGGAACTGGCACACTCCCCAGCGCTGGCAGGCCTCACGTCATGACCTCAGCCCGCCCGCCATCATGCTCGAACCGCTGGTGCGGGCAGCCCTACTAGAAGACCTCGGCAGGGCCGGTGACATAACCACGGACGCCATTGTGGCACCCTATCACTATGCAAGGACCGTGCTGGCGGCGCGCCAGTGCGGGATTATCGCGGGGCTCGATTTGGCCAAGCTCGCCTTCCGCCTGATCAGTCCCGACGTTGAAATCTCGGTGGAGCGGCCAGACGGCAGTAGTGTCGTGGAAGGAGAGGTCATCGCATCGGTGGTTGGCCCGGCCCGGGCCATTCTCACCGCCGAACGCAGCGCGCTCAATTTCTTATGCCATCTGAGTGGCATTGCTACAGCAACCGCGTCGATTGTCGCAGCCGTTCGCGAATACCCTGCGAAGATCGTTTGCACCCGCAAGACCACCCCGGGTTTGCGGACTGTCGAAAAATACGCCGTGCGCGCTGGTGGCGGTTCCAATCACCGTTTCGGCCTCGACGACGCCATCCTGATCAAAGACAACCACATCGCCATCGCCGGCGGGATCCGTGCGGCCATCAAGCGCGCGCGAAATAGTGCGGGTCATCTCGTCAAGATCGAAGTCGAGGTCGATACGCTGACCCAGCTGGAAGAGGCCCTGACGCTCGCACCCGACGCTGTCCTGCTCGACAACATGTCGGTTGACGAATTGCGCCAGGCGGTGTCGATGGTCGCCGGTCGAGCCATCACCGAAGCATCGGGCAGGATTACCGCGTCAACAGCGCCAGCCATCGCCGCCGGCATCGATCTTATCTCCATCGGCTGGCTGACGCATAGCGCGCCGGTCCTCGATATCGGACTTGATTATCGAGCGGCCTGATAACCCGAGCAAACACATGGATCCATCGGCGTTCGAACCGGCATGAATCAGGCGACGAAGATAGGGCCACGATCAAGAACCAATCCGCTTCGACACGCCGCGCCTTGCCGTATCGATGCGCGGCACGGGGTGCATGATTGCCAGCACAATCGCCGCGCAAGAAGCCTCTCGAAGACAGTGTGCGCGGAGCCAAGTTTTTTGTCTTCGAGAAGCCGCAAAAGAATGGAGTCACATGCGAGCGACCGTTTTGCGGCGGCTTGCCGATCTCCAATGAAAGCGCCTCGTAAGGACAGGAAGAACTCCCGTTTCCTTTTTCTAGGGTCCGCTGAAAAGTCTTCAGCCTAAACATGACTATTGTGGTTCGCCTGTCGTATTTCCCAAGGCCATCGCACGGTAGAGTGAACGCGTTTCGCCGCGCGCGGTAGGGAATGGCAGAATGTCACGCCAAGCACGGCAAGACGGCGCAGAGCGTCACGCTCTAAAGAAGAGGTCTATTGTTCAGAGGGAATCTTCGTCATGGGTCCGGCGATCGGGAGGTTCGGCCGGGTGGATGGACGACGGCTATGACGCGCTCAGGAGATAGATGGCAGGATCCACGCCAGGTACCTGCGCGGATCGCCTCCAAAAAATGGCGGGCCGGTCCCGGTATCGAGACGCCGTCGCGAGATTTTCGCGGCCGTGGTGGCTTCGCTGTCTCTTGTCCGCAGGGCGAAGCGCATAGCCGATGAGTGAGCACCTGCCTGTGGGCAAAGGTATAGCGGGCTCCCAAAACGGTGGCAGCGACAAAGCGCGATCGATGCGAAGTCGTCGCAATCATCGTCCCGTGCCTCAGCACGATTTGCGAACTGCAGCCGTCTTCCGCCGCGCGCCGTCAGACTGCTCGTCGATAAGTCCACAGCTGTGCGGGCGGGATGTTACGGACGACGAAATCATAGTGAGACACGACGTAGCGGTCGGGCATTTTGATCACCGGCGACAAAGGTCCGTAGGTGATTTGAATCACCGGTCTGCCAGCGGGTATGCGGGCCAGCAGATCCTCGAGCAGGCCAACACGCTGTTCCATCGGAAAGCTCAGTAGCGGCACCGCACTTATGACGCAGTCGAATTGCTCCCCGCTCCGTTCATCCAACACTTCTCCCAGAGCAAACGCATCGCCCAATCGACAATCCACGCCCGGAAAGCGTCGCGTCAGGCGCTGATAGAAATCCTTGGAATATTCGACCGAAATCAGCTGATGCGGCTTGATGCCCCTTTCCAGGATGGCCTTGGTGATGACGCCGGTTCCTGCGCCAAGTTCAAGAACCGGCAATCCGGATGCCGGGTTAATAACACTTGCCATACGACGGGCGGCATGAACGGACGTTGGCATGAGCGCGCCCACCCGATTCTTGTCCTTTTGCCAGCCCTTGAAGAATTGCACTTCCTCTTCAAACTTCCTGCCGAGGCGCTCCTTCAATCGAAAGACCATATCCACTCCCAGCTCAGGCCATTTGTCTGGCTCATTTCGACGACGCACCTTTGTACAAGCGTTGCGACATTTTAAATCATGCGGCATTGGCTGCCGCGATCACCTCGTCTTTGCGCTGCCTGGGCAGCACCTCGACGTTATCGATAAGCCGCGTACCGCCGAGCCAGGCCGCGGCAATCAGGCGTGCAGGCCGGTCTGCAGCCGTGAGGGGCGATAGGTCGTCGTCAGCCCTCAGTTCGAGATATTCGACCTCGTCGTAACCGGCAGCGAGGATCGCTCGCCTAGCCTCGGCAAGCACAAGCTCTCCCCGCACTGCCGCCGACAGCCGCTCGGCCGCCGCGGAGAGGACTTCGGGGAGTTTTGGCGCTGCCAGGCGCTGTTCGGCCGAGAGCCTGACATTGCGCGATGACATCGCCAGGCCGTCAGCTTCGCGGACCGTCGGACAGGCGACAATCTCGATCGGAATATCGAGATCGCGGACGAGCCGGCGAACGACGTGCAGTTGCTGGAAATCCTTCGGCCGAAGAAGGCGAGATCAGCGCGCGTCTGGAGAAAGAGCTTGGCGACGACGGTTGCCACGCCGTCGAAATGGCCGGGACGGAACGCCCCGCACAGGCCCCTGGCTCACCCCGCCCACCGACACCGTGGTGGCGAACCCTTCCGGATATACGTCCGCCGCATTCGGCGCGTAGAGGAGATGAGCGCCGAGTGGAGCGAGCTTGGCGGCATCGTCATGCTCGGTGCGCGGGTAGGCCGCGAGATCGGCAGAGCTGTTGAACTGTTTTGGGTTGACGAACAGCGTCACGATAACCCGGTCGGCCTTGGCGAGTGCGGCACGTACCAGGCTCAAATGGCCTTCATGCAAGGCACCCATGAGGCACGACAGCGACTTTCAAGCCATTCTGACGCCATGCCGCGACAGCAGTGCGCAACTCGGCGACGGTTCGTGCGATCGGAATGCTCATGCCGTTTCTCCACTATTTACCGTCCTTGGCGCATCGCCGAAGACATGCTCGTCCGCTGGAAAACTGCGGTCGCGCACTTCCTGCGCGTAAGCCGCGATCGCCGCCTCGGCGATCTCACCGAGTTCGGCATAGCGCTTGACGAATTTGGGCCGGAAGTCGCCGAAGATGCCCAACATGTCGTCGACGACGAGGATCTGCCCGTCACAGGCCGCTGAGGCGCCGATACCGATGGTCGGGATCGCTATCTCTCCGGTGATGCGGCGGGCGAGCGCCTCGGGGACCTTCTCCAGCACCACCGCGAAGGCACCGGCCTCGGCCACCGCGAGGGCATCGCTGCGGATGCGCTCGGCATCCTCGCCCCTGCCCTGCACACGATAGCCGCCGAAGGTATTGACCGCCTGCGGCGTCAAGCCGACATGTCCCATGACCGGCACGCCGCGCCCAGCGAGAAAGCGGATCGTCTCGGCCATTTCGTCGCCGCCTTCGAGCTTGACTCCCGCGCAGCCGGTCTCGGCCATGAGCCTTGCCGCGTTGCGGAAGGCCTGCTCAGAGCCTTCCTCGTAGGAGCCGAACGGCATGTCGACGACCATCAGGGCCTGCTCCAGGCCACGACGCACGGCCCGAGCGTGCATCACCATCATCTCCAGCGTTACGCCCAGCGTCGACGGCATGCCGTGGAGCACCATGCCGACGCTGTCGCCGACCAGAACAATGTCACAATGCCTATCAACGAGCTTTGCGATCGGCGTGGTATAGGCCGTCAGGCAGACGAGCGGCGTTCCACCTTTCCGCAAACGAATATCCGGCGGTGTGATCGCCTTGGTGTCAGCAACCGCACTCAAACGAGGGATCCTTCCCCAACGGTACCAACCATGGTTGCCGCGTTTGGCACATTTTTGTGCAGGTGCGAAGAGCCAAAATTGCGATGGCGCGTAGTGTTCACGCGCCGACAGTTTCGTAGAGTTTCAATTAAATCGGTTCAGCTGCGTCAGCGTACCTCTGGCAGTCCAGGGATCATGGCCATCAGGCAAAGCCAACCAGGAAAAGGCCGATCGGGAGCAGGCCAACGACGTCAAAGCGGTCCTGATCACCGTCGTGGTAGCCCTGACGAATGGCGAGCCAGGCGGGCTCACCATCGGGCAGGCGAATGCTTTGCCGTACGTCGTCCGAGCCCGAGGGACTCATCGCTCAGTCGTTGCTTTTGGGATGCCCGGTCATCCTCGAAATCGCCCCCGCGCCGCCCGCTAAAGCACAGCAAACACCCGGATCCAGCGCGTTGGCTGCGGTCGGCAGCCACCCAGGCCTTTTGCGGGTGGATTTGCGAGCTCGCTGGGTCGTTTGCTGCCCGAGCGCCGCCCGGTAAGCATAAAAGCCCAAAAGCCATCCAGCCTGCTTGTCTGATTCGTGAATATGGCTTCCGGGGTTGTGTCGGGGGGCATCACCGACCCGGCCGCCCTGGGCAATTTCCATTGCCATCATAAAGGATCGCGTCCGCGGTCACTGCAGTTGCCCGTGCGGCAGCGGCAAGCCTATCAGGAAGTGCCACGAAGCGAACGTCAGGGCACTGCGTTCAGTGCCTAGGTCCGTGCTGGCCTCATCGACTTACCCGCCAAGGCGCCGGCTAGACATGTATGGGCGCATCGCCGCCCAAGCTCGCCAGCGAATAGCTCGTGCTGCGTCCGCCTGCCTCATCCCTTACAAGTACGCCGCGTGCCATGAGGTCGTTGATGTCGCGTAGGGCCGTGTCGGGCGAGGTCTTGGCGAGCGCCGCCCATTTCGAAGAGGTGAGCTTGCCTTCGAAGCCATCCAGGAGCCGATTTACGATCTTGCGTTGGCGCTCGTTGAGTTGCTGGCCGGCCAACGCCTCCCAGAAACGGGCCTTTTGAAGCACGTTACCCAGGATTTGCTCTGCACCGCTGAACGCGCGGTCGAGGCAGGCCAGGAACCATTGCAGCCAGTCGGTGATGTCGAGGGCTCCTTTCTGGGTCCGTTCGAGGATGGCGTAATAGTCCTTCCGCTCCAGACGGATCTGCGCAGACATACTGTAGAAGCGTTGCGAACTGCCTTCCGATCGCCCCAGCATCATGTCGGCGATGGCCCGGGCGATGCGGCCGTTGCCGTCCTCGAAGGGATGGATAGTGACAAACCACAGGTGGGCGACCGCCGCCTTCAGCACGGGGTCTAACGGCACTTCGGCATTGAACCAGTTGACAAAGGCAGCCATTTCACCTTGGAGCCGTCCCGCCGTCGGGGCTTCGTAGTGTACCTTCTCGCGGCCTATCGGACCGGACACGACCTGCATCGGCCCTGACGCCTGATTGCGCCACGCGCCGACAATGATCTTCGTCATCCCGCTCCGGCCGGTCGGAAACAGCGCCGCATGCCAGGCGAACAATCGCTCATCTGTGAGCGGCGCCTGATAATTCTGGGTGGCGTCGAGCATCATCTCCACCACCCCCTCAACGTTCCGATCGACCGGCGCCAGCGCACCGATGTCCATGCCGAGGCGACGGGCGATGGAAGAGCGCACTTGCTCCTTGTCGAGAACTTCACCCTCGATCTCACTGGACTTGAGCACGTCCTCGGTCAGGGTCTGCAGAACAGCTTCGGCCCGCAGTTCGAACCCGAGCGCCTCCATTCGGCCCAGCAGCCGGCCCTGCCGATGGCGCACCGCAGCCAGTTGCTCAGCTAGACCCTGACTGTTCCATTCGAACCTAGGCCAACCCTCAAGCTCATGGATATAGGTGGGCATATTCTCCGCACTCCTTGCGGCGAATATAGCGTATATTCGCCGCAGACACAAGATTATTCACCGCATGATACGCGGAGAATAGAGCCGTAAAGCTCCGCAAAGCGATCGCCGCGGAGCATCTGGTGCGGATGAGAGCCCGGCTCAAAAGAGGCGTAGGTATCGGCACTCCACGACCCGACAAGCGATCCGGCATCCGGCGTAGCGCGGACCTCTGACGTGGGCTAACTCAAATCACCCGGAATAGCATTCTCACGAGGGACCTGTGCGCCAGCGTAATCGCGGCGAGCACGCATGAGGTGCTCCAGAGAATTGTGGAACTGGCGTTATGATTGGCAGCAGACGCGGAGCTGACCGGCAATGATTGGGACCGAGAACCGAACCGGCAGCTTTCGATGACTAGCAAGCGATAGAAGACCTTTACCCGGTCGAGCGGAGGTCGAGATGTGGCGCAGCCTCGCCGCCGGTTATACGCTGCGCCTCCAGCCCTTTGATGCCGCCGATTGCGGCGGCCATGACGTCATTGGCGCCGACGCCGTGAGTCGGAGGTAATCGCCACGACCCGAGTCGTTCGTGATCCTATCAGGCGCCCACAGATCGCAGGCGCAGCCCGGATTAAGTGTGCATCCCAATATACAGTGATTGCAAAGTGCAAAATTTTATGACACGAATCCTTCATAATGCGAATCTGGCTTCATTGGGCGCGGAGACACCTATGGTGGATGATGAGCAGCAAGCACATATTCTGGACGGGATCCGGCGCGACGTGCCGCGCGCGCTGTTTGTTGATGTCCAGCAGGACTTCCCTATAGGAGCTCGGCAGGCTGAGATGTCAGTCGCGGTGTCGACTGAAACGACAACCGGAGGTGTGTCGTTGTCCCGCAAGCGACAGTCGAAGGCGGCAGGGCTCGTCCGGCATCAGGTGTTGGACGAGATGTTTGAAAAGGCAATCGTCCGCAACGGCGGCGAATTCGTGAGCCGGGTGAAGGTGGAGTTTGGAGCGGACGAGGTGCGGGAACTGCCCGTGTACCTTACGACCGGGCGCTTCGGCGGTACTCTGGTCGGATTCGCGTCCCATCGCCTTGGGGACGACGCTCCCGTGAAGAATGCAACGCGGTTAGCTCTGTGCAGCGGGAACCGGGGGCTGGACGGCGATCTGTTCCGCTCCCGGGAGAGCTTCACTGATCGTGAACGCTTCGTTGTGACTATGGTCCAGCGCGATCCGTTCGCCATCGGCAAGCTGGCTTCGATTTCGGTGGGTGTCGCCGATACGAAGGTTGAGCAGTTTATCGTCCTGGAAAAGATCGAGGAATTCCTCGCAGGATATGGGGCGTCGCGGGAAGCTCCGAAGCGTGGTATCGCGCTGCGATCGGTCATCAGGAGCTTCAAGGACACGATGGCCGGGATGGAGAGCGACCAAGCTGAGGGCTGAGAATATTGCGTAGCGGCGTAAAGGGATTTGACGGGCAAAAGCTCGCAGAAGCAAGGCTGGCACGAGGGATCACCTCTCGCAAGGCCCTTGCCGACATGATGGGGCGCGCACCCAGCACAGTTATCCGCTGGGAAGATGGCGAGACCGCTCCGGAAGGCCCTGCACTGGAGGAACTGTCGAAGGCACTGGCGGTCCCGGTCGATTTTTTCTTATCGCCCCGCCCAGATGTCGGAACCACTTTTTTTCGATCGCTCGCGAGCGCACTGAAGGCGGATCGCTCAATCCAGCTCGCACGATTATCATGGCTTGAAGACATCACGGCAGTTGCCGGCCATTACGCATTTCTCCCTGAAGTCGACCTGCCAGATTTCCTCAACGGTGTCGGCTACCGAAGCCTGCGGGATGAAGATTTGGAGGACATTGCTCAGGCAGTGCGAGAGCACTGGGGAATCGGATTACGGCCAATTCCAAACATGATAGCTCTGTTGGAACAGATCGGCGTCGTGGTGGCCAGCGAGCCGATGGAGACAACGCAGTTGGACGGTCTTAGCAGGTGGGGATCCGACCGCCGCCCATACGTACTTCTAGCCGCCGACAAGCAGTCCTTCGCGAGAAGGCAATTTGATGCCGCGCATGAACTGGCTCACCTTTTGCTGCACCGTGCGGTAGCAGAGGATGAGTTGGTCGAGAACTTCAAGCTAATCGAAGACCAGGCTCATCGCTTCGCCTCAGCTTTGCTTCTTCCTGCGAGCCAGTTTCCGGCAGAGGTCACCAGTGCCTCACTTTGGGAACTGGAGCGTTTGAAGGTTCGTTGGCGTGTGTCCATCAAGGCTCAGATCATGCGGCTCCAGCGCCTCTGCATTGTTGATACTGAGGGCGCGACCCGACTTTATAGGAGCTACAGCGCAAAGGGCTACTCGGGATCCGAACCCTACGATGACTTATGGCCTTTGCAGCAGCCTTCGTTACTGGCAGATGTATTTCGGACCCTGGTGGATGACGGCGGGCTGTCCAAGGAGGAGCTTCGGCGCGATCTGCCGTTGTTCGCTCATGATGTTGAGAGCTTGGCTGGACTTCCGCCGGGTTGGCTTTCGCAAGAGCCGGCTCGAGTCGTGAAGCTGAAGCCTGGATCACCAACCCGCGGCGAGGAACGAATCGGCCAGCTTGGCGAGATCATACCAATGTCGCGCCGATAATAAGCGGACGTACGGCAAACAATGGGCGGTTTTCTGCCCGTCCGCTTAGAAGGCGTAAGCTGCCTTTGATGTAGTTACTCGATGCTGGCGATCCGCATCTCGATGGACGAGCGCGGTTGCAGTATCAACAGTGTCTTCATACGGCGGCTGCAGTGCAGCGTTGCAGAATCATAAGAGCGACCACGGCTTCGGCTGGCACCAATGCCGAGCTTGCATGTAAATTGAAGGACAAGGATCTCGCAGTGAATCGGCAGGCAGTGCAGCAGTATTCGACGGCGGCGGTCAAGCAGCTTAGAAATGCTTTGGCAGGTGCTATCTCTGATTTCAGCGCCAACGAAGTGCCTTCTCTTTGCGGTCGTCTCGGGCTTCGAGAAGGGGACCGCGAGGAGTCGTTCAAGAGCAAGTTCAAATACGCGGAACGACGTCTGATCGAGAAATCGGCGGCCGAGTTGATCCCGATCGCGGCGAGGCTCCTCGAAGAAGTAAATTCCTACGATGTGTCCGAGGCCCTGGCCAAACTTCAGGAAACCAATCACGCCACCGTTTCTGAACTGACCCGCCGCCGCATTATGGCGATCTTTGACAAGCGGCCATACAGCACCGAATTTGAAGAAATCGAGTTCATCCGTCGAGTTTGGCCCACAGGCCAGATGCCTTCAGTGTTCCAGAATGCGCCTTCTGAGCAGACATTGGACGATGATCTCTTCAACGCGATCGTTCGAAACAATGATTGGGGTAACCGAGAGGTCCTCGACGTGGTCGGCTATCTGAAGTGCTCGCAGAAGCAATTCTTTCGCTTTCTGGAAGAGGTCACCAGTCCTCTCACGCAGTCGCCCGAGATCCAGCCCGAACTCGCCGCGGCGATCAATGAGCATCTGCGCCATGACGGCTATCGGCTGACCATTGTCCGGCGGCTGTCGGGCAGTCCCGTGTACGAAGTGCAACCAGCCGCTATCGGCAGCCCGGCAGATGACACGATCTCGCAGGTGCTTGCGGACTTCGAGCCGGATACGGTGGCCGTGCGCTGGACCCAGGCTCTCGATCGCCGGGATACCGATCCTCAAGGGGCGATCACTCTGGCCAGGACGTTGCTCGAAGACGTGTGCAAGTGGATCATCGTCGAGGCGGGAGAGACGTTCGAGGAGAGGGACGACCTGCCAGCTCTGTATCGGAAACTGGCGAAGATCCTCAACCTGGCTCCCGACGGACACACTGAACCCGTTTTCAAGCAGATCCTTGGAAGCTGTCAATCGGTGGTGGAATCCTTGGGGTCACTGCGCAACAAGATCGGCGACGCCCACAGCCCGGGTCCGAAAAAGGTGAAGCCTGCCGCCCGTCATGCACAGCTCGCCGTCAATCTGTCAGGGACGATGGCCACGTTTCTGGTGTCGACGTGGGCGGCGAAGAAGGGCGTATAGCTTGTTCACAGATCGACGCTTCTGGTTCCCTGCAGATCATGATATTTGCCTTCCACTTTCTTGGCGAAGCCAGCGCAGGGGCAATGACGTTCCGGGTCCTTTCCAACGGCGGCAACTGCGACGGATGCGAATGGTTGCGGCGGATTGCGAGATCACACCGGATTCGCCCGCCAAGCTGGATTCCGGCATCTTTAATTGGGCGGCAAGCAGTGACTGGCAGCTTCCGGACAATCTTGGGGAAAGCTGAAGTTCGGGAGCCGGCCCAATCGCGCAAGAAGTTATCACCGGCAATGATAGAGCGACTTGATATCAAGAAGGGGGCGCTGGTCGTTTGCCTGGCGAGCTGATCTGGAAACCCGGTCGTCGTAGGTCTGTTGGCCCTTTTGCCAGACCGATCCACGGGCTGGTACAGCTTCAATGCACGTCGCAGCGAGGCTGTAGCTGCGCGAGACAGACGAGTAGAACGGAGAATTCTAACTGATGTACGGACAACGCGCGCGGTCCTTCGTAGCCAAATGTCCGCATCCATACTGCGGAGAACCGCACCAGTACGTTGAGATCACCTTCCCGATGATCAACGATCGCGGCGGATGGGTGATTGAGTGTAAGAAGTGCAAAAAGCATTTCACCGTCACTCTCAGGAATCCTACAGAATCGATCGCTAAAGGATTTTTGATCGCAGACTGCTGGGACGACGATGACGGTGAATACTTAGGCTCGGCGCCGTCAGCGGAAGAGATTGCCAAGTTCTCACTCGACATGAACCCAGACGTCCTGAGATTCAATTACGGACAGAGCGCTATCTATTACTGTTCTGACAATGGCGACGAGATGGAAAGTTCCGCCTTGGCGCAGCTGCGGAGTATGCTGCCTTACGTGCATGCCGAACTTGCCAAAGCTCAGAACTTTTCATTGGCTGGCAGATCACCCGATGTCACACATGTGGCAGTTCGGCTCAGGGTGCCGTGCGCGTGTGGGGCCACGCACCACGCAGTCTTTTACTGTCCCTTCCGGCTCGACTTGTTGCCACAGGCAGAGGACATGCTTCTCGCGGACGTGGAAGGGACCTCCCTTGAGGAGAATCTAACCGGGATTTTTTCTAAGTCCTTCCTCATGGACGCACTCGAGAAGTTGGTCGCCCGCTGGCGGCTCAAGTTTGATCAGGTCGTAATCGCTAGCCCGTTTATCGCCCACCAGTATATGACCAAATCGCAGAAGCTCGAGATTTGGGAGTGGTTGCTTGGTATTCTGGATCCGAGCCGCACAACCTTTATCACCCGTGCAACAAGCTACAATGATTACAAGGCCGCACTCTTAGAGACGGGCCTTGACCATAAGGTACTCGTCGATTTCGGCCTCGAAAACAGGATCGTCGCCGCTGACGCAAAGAAGCAGGATTTTCACGCAAAGGTCTATATCGGCCTCGGGGAGACGTCCGAGGTCTTAAGCGGATCTGCCAACCTTGTGCGTGGCCCGTCGTTTGAGAATGCATCGTTTTTGAGCCTCACAAAAGAGAGGATAAGAAAACGCTATCTGGATCCCCTCGGTGTCGTCCTTAAGGCACCAGCTCCACGTGCCAAATACCATCTGTTGATTGAAGAAAGGGACGGTAAGTGGCGCGCGGACTTTTTGGCCGGGGCGTCACCGATCTAGCTAGGTTGACACCCCTGCTTGAGGCCGGCGTAGCATCATCGACAGGATGAAGCGTGACTACCACTGCGAAGAGGATAGCCGCAGGTCTGTCGCAGCGTCGACCTTCAGCGGGTGCCACCAGGTTGGCCGAGGCTGAAGCTCTGGATGTGCCCGCTTGCGTTCGACCAACCTTTGCTCAATGACCTTTGAGCTTGGCGCGATCGAACATCATGTAGTGGTAGCTGCGTAACAAACCGTGTAACAAACATCCGAAAAAGGTCAATAATTTCAATATGATAGGCATGGAATCGAAAGACGCTCTCTCCGCCAGCTTTGCAGAATTGTCATAACTAGCTGAAAATAATACGCTTTCAAAAGAACACTCCAGTGGCGGTGCCCCATGGCGGTGCCCCAAAATAGTCGAACCGGCCCACCGAAGAGTTAGCTATCGTTCCGACTCAGGCAGGGGTGGGAATCATATGTCGGGGCTCTCCAAGCGCTGGGCAGGCAATCTATTCGGTACGAACACGGGAAACCTCTACTGCGAGATTTCCGGCCCCGAAAAGGCCTTTCAGATTCGGCTTCGCGTTATGGACCCTGTATTCGGCCTGACAGTTTATGACGGCGAGGGCAGCTTCGACGGGACGGCCCTCCATTTTACCGGAAAAGTTGTCCAATCGGAGCCCGGTGTTGCGACATCGCCAATTCGGGGCGCGGGTCAGCTTAGCTCAAAGGGTTCAATCACCGGCGACTGGCAATCCGAACTCGGGCATGCCGGTACGTTTATCCTTCACCCTCACGACGCTGCCGGCATTGCCGAAGCCGCTGAAGATATGCGCGGCACAGTTCACACCGAAACCAGGAAGCTCGGTGCGATCCGCCTGTATCGCTCTGATTTCAATGAGATTGTTTCTGCAATCCGCAAGGACTTCAAGGTCGGCCAGCTGTTTGTCACGTTTAGCGACCGGAAGACCCGCCAGACAATGGCTCTCGACCAGTTCATTGATGCGAGTAAGAACCTTTCGACTATCCGCTATTTGCGACTGAACGTTCAGGAAAGGGAAACGGAATTTATCAACCGGGTCGTGGTCGTGGAATTGGATGCAGACGGCGAAAACGCGATCTTGGTACAAGGGGGCCAAGAGTCCTGGGCCCGTGGTGAGGCCGACTTCCTGAAATCGGTGGTTGACCGTGGTATGACCCGGACGATCACTTCTATCAAAAGGTTTGGACTTAACGTCAACGGCGTGATGTTTGTGGTCGGCATAGCCGCATTGCCGGATTTGACATTCACAAAGCGGCTGCTGTTTCTGGCTGTTTTGTTCGCCCTGATTGGCGCCATTTTCACCCTGCACAAGGCCCTGATTAGCAATGCTGCGGTCTTCATGAACGAAGAACGACCACGAACTCTCCGAGCTTACTCAGAGCAAGCTATCTCAGTAGTAATTGCAACGGTAGCCGGCACGATTGCTGCGGCAGCCTATGGTGCACTCAGCGGCAATCTGGTTGCTGCACTCAAGGCATCGGCGGCGTCCTGTGGGCACGCCCTAGCGGCTAATTGCCCCCTTCAATCGAACGAGGAAACCGCGTCGTATTCGGAGATGGCCCTGGGTCGTTTCTCGCTTTTGGCCTGCCCGTTGATACGCTCTGTCTCGCCGGGTGCTTTGGTGGCGGATTGCCCCCGCTCAACGAACGCGCCGGCAGACCACTTTCGCTGCAACGGGGATGTCGATCCCACAATATGCGGGCGCAGCAGTTTCCATAGTGGATTTGGCATACCGCCCCGAACTCAACGGGACCATCACCCCATCGTGCATCGGTAGGGCCGCAATCCCCATCCTCGACAGCCGCAGCAACACGGCAACCAAGATGCAGCTCTCGGTGAACATCAAGTCCATCGCGATGTCTTTGCCAAAGAGCGGCACAAGGGCCGGGTGCTTAGAGCCAATTGCCTCAGCCAGCCTCCTCCCCGTCCAGCCCGCAGGCAGCAACTCCTTTACGCCACTCGGCAGGCGGGTCATCTCGTTCGAAGACGACAGCATGGCCGCAAAGCCCGCCTTCACGCCGGCACGGTGCCCCTCCAGGCCTGGGATGGCGTAAAGGTCACCCTCAGGCGGCTCAGCCCCTACCCGCGCATAGGCGAGCCTTGGGAACATGCTGGCAAAATCGAGGTCGGCAATCGGCTCCCCGTTGATGCGAAGGTCAGCCCGCAAGGCCTTCGGCATAGATTCCCAGAAGCCCCCGTAGAGCCTGCCATGAAGGTTGAAGGCGTGCGGATCGGTAACGTTGCGAAGGGTGAAGTGGCGAGCCAGCCTGATGCCTGCTTGGCGGTAGCCTTGAAGCTCTATCCGCTGGCTGGTGAGGAAGGCGTTGATCTCCTCCATCTCCCTCCTCAGTTGGTGGGTCTCTTCGGTGTCCTTGTAGTCCACCAGCTCGAAGGGGAGCTTCTTGCCTATGGCATCACGGCCCATCCTCGCGGCGAGCCATATGGTCTCCTCTCCTTGTGCTCTCCCCACCTCCTCAGCCCTAGCCCCAAGCAGAGCCTCAAGCAGCTCTCCGGTGGCCTCTATCCCTGTCCTGCGCTTCTTGATGTGGGCTGGGTGCTTGACCACTAGGCCCAGGGCAGCCATTGCGTCGATGACATGGGGGAGGTGCCCAAAGCCCCTGCGATCATAGCGGGACAATGAGGTGTGGCGTAGGGGGATGGCGAGCCGCCTGTGCTCAGGGTGAGCTTGATGCATAACTGCAAGGTTGGCCACCAGGCAGGATACGATGTTGCTGACCCTCTCCACCTGCTCCTGCTTGGGCTGCCTGGTGCGGGCTTGATGTCCCCTTGTGGGGGCTTGAAGCACTTGCTTGGCGATGGGCTCGGAGAGGGCCTTTAGGTGTGGTCCCTCGCAGGTGGCCCAAGGGTCGAACCAATGGTCGGTGGGGGAGGAAAGATCATCCATCAATGGCAGTCACACAGCGGGGGAACTTAAAGCGTTGGCCATGAGCTGGCAGCGATTGGGTGGGGGCCGGAAAAGGCAAGGCCCCGAGGACCACCACCACGGCGCACCACAAGGGGAATGGGGGGACTTAAGCTTGTCGTGGTCCTCCAGGCGGTTTCAACATGTGAGCACCCGGATGCCGCAACCACGTCACTCGATCGTTTGCCTTTGCGCACCATCCGCTAGGCCCGGCACTTTTCCCAACTGGGTCGCCATCCGGGTAGATGCGACGGGTGCGGGCCAAAACGTTTCGTCTTGATGGCGATGATTTCTGGGACTGCCTCGCGAGCCAGTGGCTCTCCTGCCTTCTCCAGCTTCTCTCCGATCTTTCGCAGCACGATTCCCGAAGATCTTGGGTAAGCGTGAAGCTCCGTGTGAACGTCCGGCCCCAGCGGGTTGAACATCTCCCAGCTTCTGTGCGTCCCGCTCGCGAGCCGGTGGACCGCCTTGGCAGCCTGCACGATCTTGAATTCCTGGGTGCGATGGGACCCAAGGTCGTCTTCGATCAATGCGCCTACGCCCAAATAGATGGCCAGCAAGCGGCGGGGCTCAATGCCAGCCTCTCGCAGTCGGGCGAATGCAACACGCGCTCTGTAGCTTGCTGGTTGCCCACGCAAGTTCATTGCAGGGTCAACACGCCCCGCGCCTGCAAGGATGTGGGCTAAGTCCTCCATGGCAGCGGCAACCGCACCGTGTGGCGGAAACTCTGCAAGCCACTCGGACGCGGCAATGACGTAAGGCCTAAGCTCGGCCGCTCGATAGGTTGCGCACCAGTGGGAGCCGTGACGAGCCTTGTGCTGCAAGTGGTATCGGCAATGGAAACGAGCACGCCCGGCCCCAGTCGCCAGCGCTGTTGGTCGCTGACATCCTGGAACCGAACAATGCGCGATGCTTCCGTCAAACGGGTTGCTCGCGATACTCAAGGCTATTCGGCCGCCTCGGACAAATCGAGGGTTCCACGGTCTAAAGCATCGAGAAGCTCGGCCAGATTGGCGAGGTAGGCTTCGAGTTCGCGTGGCGCTAGGTGTGCCTGCGCGAGAGCCTTGACGTGAGAAAATACTTCCTCGCGGGCGGCTCTTTTTGCGTGGCCGTCAGGCACGAAATAGCTGTTGGCGGCGCTGTAGTCGCTCTCGATTTCCAACGCCTTCACTGCGGTGCCTTCGTCTGCCCCCGTGAGGTATCGCCGTACGGTCGGGTTGCGGTCGGCGGCTTCCCTCAGGGAAAGCTTTGCATACGCGCGGCTGTTAGGACCGGACCCGTTTGCATTGGTCACTACGCCATGCCCAAAGCGCGTCGTCTCGGCCAAGATTGCCATTTCGAGCGGCGGCAAGATCATGGGAAGCGGGTGCTTGATGCCCACAACTACGTGGACCCGGTCGTCCAGGAAGTACGGCGTGCCAGCCCACTCGGGGAGGAGCCTTAGGGCTTCTTTCCAATCCACCCTGAGACGCTCGATTGTTATCAGCGGGGTGTCTCGAAAGGGAGGCCGATCATTTTGTTTCTTCATGTTTGCATTGCCTATTTTTGTTGAGACTCCTCCCTCCGCCGATATGTCACGAGAATCGTCGGAATGTCAAGATTAAATTCCGTAATTTTCGGAAATTCTATAGAAGACAACCTCGTATATAGGCATCGACTCTCCGGACAACTGGTACTCATAGGGGGATAGACAGGTATAGCCCAAGGGCGTTCGGGCCGGCATGCTCACCCATGTGACCAGTAGTAGGCAGTAGTACTTGTATCACCCTAGCATGACCCCATCATAACTAGGGACATCTCCCCCCACTAGGTATAGCCTTTGGCACAGCACTACCCAGGGCATGGCACACCCACCACACCTACGGGTATGGCACCGCCCTCGCACAGGGGCACAGCACCCTCCCCAAGCCAGGACATCCCCGGCAAAGACACCCCTCAACGACAGGACCGGCCGCCCCCTTTACTAGTGGAGTTCATCCACCCCCTCGGCACCAAGGCACCACGCAGGCCACTCACCAGGCACCAAGCACCAGGCACCAGGCACCAGGCACCAGGCACCAGGCACCAGGCACCAGGCACCAGGTACCAGGTACCAAAACAGCGCCCCGAAGCGGGCAGCCACAGCATTCGTGACCGCGCAAGCACTTCGCAGCGGACCACCTTGCATTGCCTTAGCTGTCGGTTAGACTCGCCTGCGAGTGCTCACGCGGCGCTTCGGGGTGTGGAAACCCTGAGTTCAAAACATGACGCCGAAAACATCGGTGTCTGTCCCTCGTGGGGTGGCGCATTGATACCAGAACAGGTGACGTACCGGTCTGCATAGGCGCCGCATCGGGTATGCCGCAGTGCCGCCCTTGGTCTCACTAAGTTCGCTTTATTCCATGTCCGGCACGTCGCCACCCACAAAGAGTGTCGTGGGTTCCCCGTATTCGCCAAGCGAGGGGTTGGCATCACGCGACCACGCGATCACACCAGCATGCTTTCCCGCGAGGCCCTTGGCGGTCCGTATCGCCCGGTCCTCGGTCTGCTGCTCGGCTGGCCCGTAGACTGGTTGGAGGTCGCCGGTCTCATCACGGTCGAAAGCGGTGACGACGATTAGTTTCGGTGCCTTCTGCTGCGGAAGGACGTGATCTGACATGCTGTTGCCTTTCCTTGGGCCGCTGGTTAGTCGGTCCCGCCGCGCTGCCGCCGATGCCACCCCCGGCTAAACCCATAGCTCACGGCTGGAGCCCATAAGGCCACCTCCCGCTCCAACGAGGCGTTGACGGCGAGGAGTGCCTTCACGGCCTCTCGGGCATCCCCGCCGTAGGCTGCAATGACCTCATCGACTGCAAACTCCCAGTCCATCGCAGGAGGATCGACTTGCTGTTGCTCGGCTGGCATTGCTCTGTCTCACAGGTGGTTTTCGCCGTCGCCGCGATGCAAACCCCATCCGGCATCTTTGCCGCAGCCGGGATGCTCGCACCAATGATGCTGGACGCCGGGCGCTGTGACGTGTTCCGGCCCTGGAAGCCTGATTTCGTCACTAACTGTGCCGTCCATATGGTTACTCCGAACGCAGCATGCTTGCAGTGAACAAAAACGGAACAAAATTGTCAAGGATGAATTGACTGGGGAGAGGAATGAGTTCCTAAATTGGGTCATGCCTGACATTGACGGAAGACAAAAGCGGGGCGGCGCTTGGACCCTCGGCAATGCCCATGATATCGGGCAGCTCGTGCTCGTCCGCTGCGGGCTCTGTAACGTCAAGCGCTGGTATCAGCCGAGCGACCTCAGGGAAATATTCGGGGACATCGAGGTCGAATTGGTGGGGGGCAAAATGAGTTGCGAGCGGTGCGGCAAGAACGACTGCATGCATGCCGAGACGCAAAACCCAACGGCACGGGAGAGGCAGGGCATTCGGGTTCGGCGGCTGGCCGAAATAAGGACTGTGAGGCGGATCGTGTGGCGTGACGAAGCCTGAGAAGCAGCTCTTTCGAGCCGTTCACATCCTACTTCGGGTTAGTTCTTTGTGCCTGCATCGGACGCCATTGAATTAAGATTTGGTCCCCGCAGCGTTCACAATCAAAACCAACATGCTGATCTGTGCGCAGATTCTCTACCTTTTTCTTGGGCACGTCTCTTTGGTGGCCGCACTTGCGACAGACGATGGCGAAGGTTCTACGTCCAAAAGACAAGGAGCCTTCCTCATATTCGTAACTCTCATCACATTGCGGATTGATGCAGCTAACAGTCTGGCCGTCTTTAAGCAGGCTAAGTCGCCTTCTATTCTTCGCGCCGCAGGAGCAATAAAACGAGACTTCCTCACCAAAACCCGAAGACAAAAGTGTTCCCGCACTGATCCGTCTTATCTCGTCAAGGGTTTCAGAAACCTTTGCTCTAATCTTTTCTGGATCACCATACCGATCAACCGGAGTATCTTTGCTTTCAGGAACGCTTATATGCAGCGCGAGATTTGCCAATGCGTTCCACAGTTTTCCTAGCAAACTAGGATTAAAGCCCACATGCGTCCCAATCGGAACGAACTCCATCGCCTCATATTCCTCAACCGTTGGAGGAGATGATCCTTCTGGGCTCGGCTCTGTCGAAACAGAAAGAGTGAATGTCGATGCAGCTTTTGAGTCAACTTCTTGGATTAAGATGTTCACGATATCTCGCGGCTGCCAACGTTTTAGGTCATCATGCGATATGTAGTCATGCGCAACCCTCAACCGCTCATAACAAATCCGCTCAATCGCTAGACGACACTCTAGCGCGGCGTAGGTCAGACTTGCCTCCGAGCCCTCCAGAAGCAAATTCTCTATGGCGGAAATTGAAGATTGAAGATTGATCATTTCGGAGGAGCATGAGAGCGCACAGTTGCCAGATCGGCGATCAATAACATATGAGGGCTATTAGGCCAAAGTCAGCATGACCCGCGCAGCGGCTGCCGTTGCGCTAGTGTTGGCTTCTCGGTTTCGCGACGGTCATGGTGTGGTCCTAACTAAAGCAGCGAACTTTGAGCCGGAGCCTGCTGCGGAAACTTGATCTGCGTGGCCGGCTTCTCGACAATCATAAGGGCATCGTCCGGTGCCGCGCGTTGTAGCCGCCTTGCCTCCGACCACGGCGCGGTAAGCCACGTCTCCGTCTCCTCTTGCGTCCTCAGGATGACCGGCATGGCCTTCTCGTGGATCGGCTTGATGAGGGCGTTGGGTTGGGTCGTCATGAAGCCGTAAAGCTCAAAGTCGCCGGGGCCGTCCTTGACCCTACGGACACCCTGCCACCGGGTCCACAAGCCGGCGAAGAAGAACAGCGGGCGCTCATCAATCAAGGCAAACCAATAGTTCCGCTGTATGCCCGTCTCGGGGTCCTTGTCGCCCGGCGTGGGGCTAGGTTCGGCGAAGCTCGTCACCGGCACCACACAGCGATGCTCGATGCCGACGTATCGCTGCCAATGGCCATACTGCGGATTGCGGATGTTGGTCGTGCCATAGTCCGCCTTGCCCTTTACCCGCTCGGCCGGCGTCGGCATTCCCCAAAGCAGCTTGGCAACCTCGCGCTGGCCATCGGGGGCGTTGCGGACCACAGGGCCGGGCATATTGGGATAGATGTCTAGGGAGGGCTCTAGGTTGCCCATGATGTCCTGCATGGCGCGGGTCCACTCGCGGATGGCATCTTGGCTGGTGGTGATGTTGTAGAGATTGCACATGAACCCGAATGTGCCCTAAGTGCCCTCGCCGTGCTAGGCAATTGCCTTGCAACCCATTGGGGCACCGAATCGGGCCAAGATGGAACAGTCTTTAGGGTAGGACCAAAATGCTCAAATCCATTTTGATGGCGGCAGCGCTGGCAGCTCTTCCGTCGCTTGCATATGCTATGGATGGCGGGAAACTCGAAGACCTTTTGGAAAACATTTGCATTGGCGGCCGCCTGGACGAGAGCCTGCTCGGCCCAATGGTTAAGCAGACGGCGCAGTTCTATAAAATGGAGGTGACAGAGCTTGCTCTTGATGACTTGCGACTAGCAATGCCAGAGGCAACTTCAGGGTGGGGTCTAAATGACGGGGATGAGGCATTCATCGTCAGCTTCGCGCGTAAACCGGCGAACCCTGGGACGAGCCAAAGCTGCACCATCACTACTGAAAACTCCAACGCGTCCGGGATTAAGACATTCATCGAGCAGAAATTTAGAAGCCGAAAGATGGCTGAAGAGATACAGGGTTCATCGTTGGTGATCGCGTATCAATTGGATTTAATAGGCTCCCCAAAGCCACTTTTTCTTAGCATCCAAATCTCCAAATCGGCAGACCCTCGACTGCAATTCACGTCCGTCTCAGTCTACGATGTCCCAAACCCTTAACGCTCGCCCTCAGCCGGTTTTCGCCACCGAAAGCAAGGCAACAAATATCTAGTTCCCAACCCCATGCTCGGCCAGAATTCGAAAGACCGAAGCACGGCTAATACCTAGGGCTGCCACAATGTCACCTGCGGACTTGCCTTCCGACTTAAGGCGCAACACCTCGCCGGCTTGACGCCGGGCGGTAGGCTGGCGACCAACGTACTTCCCTTCTGCCTTTGCCTTGGCGATTCCTTCCCGCTGCCGCTCTAGCATCAACTCTCGCTCAAATTCCGCGATGGAGCCCAGCAGGTTCAGCATCAGCTTTCCGGTGGGAGTGGTGGTGTCGAGGTTCATGGCGAGGATGCGAAGGCCCACACCTTTCGCTCGCAGCGTTTGGGTGATTACCACGAGGTCAGCCACAGAGCGGGCTAGTCGGTCCAGCTTGGTGACGAGGATCGTATCGCCTTCTCTTACCCAATCGAGCGTGGCTTGGAGTTGGGGCCGCGTGTCAGCCACGGAGGAAAGCTCCTCGCGGAAGACTTTTGAGCATCCTGCTGCGGCGAGGTCGCGAAGCTGAGCTTCAAGGCCGGCCTTTTGATCGGTGGTGGAAGTGCGGGCGTAGCCTACGAGGGTGGCAGTGGACATTGCGCAAGTCTCCATTTGGATAGCCATGTGAGACCATTATGCGAGACTTTGCCGAAAACTGTCAAGAGACTACTTATGTGAGACTCGAAGCAGCCCCTTCTGGGAGACTCACACGGGCTTGCCCTAGTGAGACGGCTTGTCCCACGCTCACGGCCCTCTCCGCGCTCCCCCTAAACACCAGCAGAACCCGTGCGGGACGATCGCCAGAGCGCGTTCGCAATAAGAGCCGCAAAGTTGACCGTGCTCTATGGATTTGAGAACCCACCCCGGCCTAAGATGGCGGCCACATCAGGAAGGGACGAAACGTGCGCCGCCAGCTTATTTTAATTGTTTGCCTACTATGCGCATCGCCAGCGTACGCCCAAGCCATAGACTCCAGCTCAGTGTGGAGAGACGCACTCGCACTTTCTGTGTTACTGGGCCTAGTGGTCTTGGCTGCCGTGCTTATTAGGAGAGCACTGCGCCCGGGTGCCTTGGATACCCTGGCAGTCGCCATCGTGGCCCGACTGATAAAGGTAAAGCGCCGAATAGGTCGGTCTTGGACGGAGATTGCGCGTCAAGCTCGTGACCGAGCAGACCAGTAGGGCGCAAGACTATGACCAGACTACTTGGTGGCGCTAGGAGTTCAGGCCCTTGATCGGGCGTGGGCTGGGTGGGTGGGCAAGGACTAGCTCAGCGGCGGGCTGCCACAAAGCCGGCAAAACGTGGCGGCGGGAGGGGCACGGGGGGAAAGCTCGCCGGCGCCCTCACGAGATGGGGTCTCAAATGGGCGACCCAAATTTCAATGCCGCGCTAGTCAAAGGGAGTTATAGGATTGCGATCGCTGGGTGGCTCCCCGATCAACTCGCGATAGAGCTTTTCAAATGCCTCGCGAGACATCCCACGAGGTACCCGTAATGGCTGCTTTTCAAGGCTTCCGAACAAGTCGTTACTATCGTCTCGGATGATCTTGCGTTCTTCCTGCTCGTCTTCGGGAGCGACCATTTCGTCCAACTTTCGCAACGCATCCGTCAAACGATTGGTAAGTTGGATATTCCTCTTTCGGCTGACCCTGTCCTTGAACTCACGACGCAGCCAGTCGTTTAGAAACATGTCATTCCCGTACGAAACGCCGAAATCTCCATCTCGCGACACAATCATTACGCTGTGGTTTTCGGTGCTATTTTTCGCACAGCGAATAAGCCACTCCCAATTTATTGCATCACCAATGGACGTATCATTGTTCTTGCGAGGAGGATATCCAAGCACAAAGCGCTTTCGAGCCAGGTTCCTAATCTCAAAACGCTGAGGGTCCGGCCTGCAGAGATTGAGCGGTGATTTGTGATTGAAGATACGATTGACAAGATTGAACACCGGATCATTGTGAAGTGGGTTGGTCAAGATTTTCTCGACCTTGGTTCGAATTTTTGAGAACTGTACTTGCGCCTCACTTAGGTTTTTCCCAAGCATCTTTACAGGCTGATAGTCTGTCACAATTGGCGGAACAGAGAGTTTTGACGGCTTATTGAGTTTGCTGATGCTGTCTACGATAACTTTCTGGCGGTTCTTCAAAAACTCCATTCGAATTTGGTCGCCAGTTATTATCGAATCTCTATGTCGATCAAGAGCCCTTAACTGGCGGTCTGCGCTCTCACCGCCGATGCGATAGAAATCTAAGAAGATGTTCGTATCGATAAATATCAACCAACTTTCTTTAGCCACCAATTTTGCCATGATTCACCCCCAACCCGGCGGGGATCATAGCTCATAGTTGAGAGCTGACAAATAGATTGCTCTCCGCCAGCCATACTAGATTGGGGGACCGCGCTAGAACGATCAGATGTTAGGTCATTCCAAAAAGCTGGCGTGCCGCATTCTGTAAGATCATCGCTGGCGTGGAGTTGTTAGGGCGAAACGGAACCTCAACGTACAGCCCGCCGTCTGGTTCGCCCCGAAGCACCAACCCCATGTCGTTGTAGAAATCCAGCATCACGTCGAAAAGGTTAGCATAGATGGCAAGGCTGTCGTCCCAGCCGCTGGGATGCCTATCGAACATTACTCTAAGCTCTTGATGCATTCGCTCCCAGATAGACAGGAAGTCGGACTCCACTAATGCCTGATGCGCCTCTTCCGAAACCTGCTCTAGAGTCTTTTCAAGTCCATCTAGGTACCCAAGCACGTAAGCGGCGGCCTTCACCAGGAAATCACCATGGCGCTGGAACAAGGCCATCAACGCCTCTAGGTCGGCATTGGTGCGATAGGCCAGAACGTGCCCATTGACCGCCGGCTTGGTTCGTTGAATGGCCTCCTTCAACATATCGATCATTTCATCAATCACCTCATCGCTTGCGGTGATGGACGAAACTCGATTGGCAAAATACTCAGACCATGCGGCTTCCGCGAGCGGCCCGGTAAACATATCCGCACCAGACCACACCTTGCCCAGCATTGAGGCTGGCATGGCGTCTATCTTCTTGTTGTCGTCGTGAACGTGGCAGAGTTCGTGGTGGAGCATATGAAGGATGCGCCCAAACCAAGTCTTTTGCTCCTCATCTAGAGTCTCATAGTCTTGGCCCAGAATCGCGAACATATTGGCGTCAAAAACAGGCACAATCTCAAGCCCACCGCCTTCAAGCCGCAGAACGTGAACCTTAGCCACACCGAGAGCATATTCTTCTTGGGTGTGCCCAGAGTTGCGCCCAGCGCTACCCAAGAGTTGTTCCAAGTCGTCGCCGTAATTTGTGGAGAAGACCATGCGGCGCATTCGCCGAAGGTCGAGCGGCCTGGCCGGATCGATATCCCGCAGCTGAGGCACTAGCAGCGCGACCCGCATGGCAAGTTCATTGGCAGCACCATCTTCGAGACCGGCGACGGTGATCATTTCAAGTCTGGCGTCAGCAGGGCCAACGTCCTCTTCCATTCGCGCTCCCCGCGACTCGTTTCTACCGTCCATTATATCCTTAATGAGGTTGGTGGTCAGCGGTGGGTAGCTTCACCGCCTCCACAAGCGCCCTCTTGGCCTTCTCGGGGTCTTGCCCCGCGTACCCGTGCTGGCTTAGGTCAAGGCTCTTCGCGCGTTCGCTGTCCGTATGCCCGACCACCCACGCGATGGTCCACTCGTCAAAGCCCTCTGCACCAGCAAGCATGGCATCACGAGCCTTGCGGATGAACCAGCGGCGGAACGAGTGGAAGTCCACGTTGCTCTTGGCCTTGTCGTTCGGCCGCTCATCGACCCCCACTTTCCGGCGATACCGTGTGAATTGCTTTGCGGCCGGGTCGGAGCGGGTCTCACGTGATTGGGGGATAGGCGGCAGCTCGTCAAACAGGTAGTCGCCGTCCTTTTTGCCGGCCGTGCGGCGCTTGACGATCTCCACTAGGCCGCTGTGGATTGGCACCGCGCGGCGGGCGCTGTCGCTCTTACCCGCCCAAACCTTGAAGGTCCCTTCTCGACAATCGGACACCTGCAATTGGCAAATCTCTTCGATCCTCATTCCGCTCAGCGCCCCCACTGGCATTAGGTCATTGAGCAGCGGTCCGCCGTCACCATTGAGCAACTTGACCATCTCCGCATCTGTGAACGGGCGCTTGCCTCTATCCGTCTCCGCTCCACGTGCTTGCCTTCGCTCTGCGGGAAGCTTTTGGCCATCCCAAGGATTCTCGCCGGATGGTAGATGCCCCTTGTCGAGGAGCCATGTCCAGTATTGCCTGATGAACCCGAGATACGCCGTGGCCTTCTGTCGGCTCCTTCCTACTATCAGGGACTCAGACAGGAACTTGCCGGCGTTCACCCGTCTCACAGCCTCAAGGGCGACAGGTAGCTGACTGTCACGAAGCCAATCACCAAGCCAACTTAACACCCTTCGGAAATCCCCTTCAGATTTCATGCGGTAGCCTTGGTGCTTCAGGAACTCAGTCGCATGGTGATCCAACGGCGTGACCTGTCCGCTAGCGAGAGCAAAGAAGGCCTTCGCAGTGTCTAGGCCTTTAGTCTCCTCAAGCTCATGAGCCCGCAAATTGATCGCATACTGGGTGCCCTCATCGTCCATTGAGAGCCTATGCCGAAGGGCTTCCGCCTCCACAGGATCGTTTGTGGCCAAGACCTTCTCGGCTGCCGTTATGACACCCTTGAGGCGGGACACCACGGGCCACTTGCGGGCATCCGCATCTTTGAGATCGGCGGTGTGGAGGGGGTGCGTAAGCTTCCCTCGCCCGATCAAATCCCGAACCCGAGCGGGCACCTTGACGCGGACCCGCCACTGCTGCCCGTGCCATTCCAGATATTGCCTTTGGTTAGCCATTTCGGACCCCGGTGCCCCACGTTGGTGCCCCACAGGTGAGTCTTCAAAGCCCAGAAGTCAAGGGATGCAAGGGGTTCAGGGGCTTGGAGGAGAGTGTCCCGCTCTCTCCGCCATTCAATATTCCTAATAGTCTTTTTATTTCGATGACTTAACTGACTTCGGTCAGTGCCTGCAGGCTGAAACATTTCTCATCTGTGCAACAAACTGCCAGAAATTCGATATCGCACCATGCCGTGATGAATTCGGTCCTCAGACCAGATCGGGCACGCGTTCCACCGGCGGAGGTCCTTCGCAATCGGAATTTTGCGCCGGCCCGCGACCCCTGCAGGGCGCGCATCGGCCGCCATGTCTCAAGCCGTTACCCTTTGCGAGTTACTGTGATAACTTGGGCAGTCCGCCGCGCCATCACAATGCTGGCAAAGCAGCCTATGCCCGCCAAAGCCATGACGATGCCCATCGGCGCCGGCGTTCCGTTGGCGAAGAGCCCGACCAGTGCCGAACCGACCATGCCGCTGCCATACTGGATGGCGCCTACCACTGCTGACGCCGCGCCGGCACGTTGCTGTACGCTTGAAAGCGCCCCAGCTACCGCGTTGGCAAGGATTAGCCCGTTCATTGCCGTAAACAGAAACTGTGTAACGATGAGCCCGGCAACGCCGCCAATGCCTGTTGTCGTGACGATGGCCAGTGCAGTGCCGAAAACGGCCGCTCCCAACGCTCCAGCAAAGAGCATCCGATCGCTGCCAAGGCGAATGACGAGGCGCGCATTGACGAAGTTGGCGGCCATCAGCCCCAGTACGCCCGACGAGAATATCAGCCCGTAAAGCTCGGGGCTGAGACCATGATAGGCGATGTAGGCAAAGGCGCCGCCGGCGATGTTGGCGAACACCCCGACATAGAAGAACCCAACTGCGGCCGCATAGCTGACCAGCACTCGGTTGCGCAGGACCGAACCGTAACCTCCGACAGCCTGCCAGAACGTGTCTGGATGTCGCTTCTCGGCCGGCAGTGTTTCCGGCACCGTCAGGATGGCTACCGCGGTGGCAATGCCGATCGCGACCAGCGTCCAGAAGATGGCTTGCCATGATGCTGCGGCGAGGATCTGCGCGCCCATGCTCGGTCCCAGCAGCGGCGCGATCGCCATCACGGTCATCAGGGTGGACAGCACTTTGGCGGCGCGGTCCCGGTCGTAGAGATCGCGTACCATGGCTCGCGCCAGAGCGACGCCGGCGCTGGCGCCGAGGGCCTGCACGACGCGCCAGCCGATAAGCTGCCAGCCATCCGTCGCCAAGGCACAGCCGGCCGAGCCGATGACGAAGACGACGAGGCCGAGTGCCACCGGTCCGCGCCTGCCGAAACGGTCGCTGACCGGCCCCCAGAACAATTGCCCGAAGCCGAAACCCAGCAGGTATCCGGAGATGGCAAACTGCAGCGTGCCCTCGGTGGTGGCGAGCGCCACCTGCATGGTGGGCAGCGCAGGCAAGAACAGGTCGGTCGAGATCGACGCGAAGCCGAGCAGCACCGCAAGGATGAACAGCAGGCGGAAGCCGCCGGGCTCGGAGGTGGTGCCTACGCTCACAGGCCCGATCGCTTCATGAGGTCTTCCGGATAGCGCTCCCCTTCGACGCGGTAACCGGCCGCCCCGATCTCGATCAGGTCGGCTTGGCTGAGCTGTATGTTAAGCGCCCCGATATTCTCCTCGAAGCGCGCGAGCGTGCGGGTGCCGAACAGTGGCACGATCCACGGCTTCTGCGCCAGCAGCCAAGCGAGCGCCACCTGGGCGGGTGTGGCGCCGTGCCGCTCACCGATGCGGCGGATGAGAGCGACTAGCGCCAGGTTGGCCTCGCGGGCCTCCTCGGCGAATCGGGGAATGCGGTTGCGCAAATCGTTGCCGGCGAATTGGGTCGAGGCATCGATCGTGCCGGTAAGGAAGCCCTTGCCCAGCGGGCTGAACGGGACAAGGCCAATCCCCAAATCCTCAAGCGTAAGCAGGATCTCGACTTCGGGCTCGCGGGTCCAGAGCGAATATTCGCTCTGCAGCGCCGCTACGGGATGTACGGCATGTGCGCGGCGAATCGACTTGGCGCCGGCTTCCGAAAGGCCGAAGAAGCGCACCTTGCCCTCGGCGACGAGGTCCTTGACCGTGCCGGCGACGTCTTCCATCGGCACATCGGGATCAACCCGGTGCTGATAGTAGAGGTCGATATGGTCGGTGCGCAGTCGCTTTAGACTTCCTTCGACGGCGCGGCGAATCTGGGCTGGCTTGCTGTTGACGCCGCCGCGATGCTCGCCGGTATCCTGGTCGATGTCCCAGCCGAACTTGGTCGCGAGGGTGACCTTGTCGCGGATGTCTGCAAAGGCCTCGCCGATCATCTCCTCGTTGGTCCAGGGGCCGTAGGTTTCAGCCGTGTCGAAGAAGTCCATGCCGAGGTCGACCGCCTCGCGCAGCAGGTCTATCATTTCCGCCCGGTCCGGGATGTCGCGGGTCTTGCCGTAGCCCATGGCGCCCAGTGAGAGCGCCGAGACCTCGAGGCCCTGCCCGAGTCTGCGTTTTTTCATGCTGTCCTCCTAGATATCGCCGGGGCCGTAGAGCACTGTTCCTTGCATGGTCGAAATTCCTTTCACGCGCCGTATTGCTGGTCGCTGACCTTCTCGAGCCAGTCCACGACTTTGCCGTCCTCCGCCTCCTGCAGCGCGATGTGGGTCATGCCCACCGTCGGGGCCGCGCCGTGCCAGTGCTTTTCGCCCGGCTCGAACCAGACTACATCGCCGGGCCGGATTTCCTCGATCGGCCCACCTAAACGCTGGCAGCGGCCGACCCCGGCGAGGACGATGAGCGTCTGCCCGAGCGGATGGGTATGCCAGGCGGTGCGGGCGGCCGGCTCGAAGGTGACGGTGGCGCCCTGGACTCGTTCGGCGTTCTGCTTGGCGAGCAGCGGGTCAATGCGGACCGGCCCGGTAAACCAGTCGGTGGGGCCTTTGGCGGATGGCCGTGAGCCGGCGCGGACGATGTCCATGGCTATGTCCCTCTCGTGCAGTTTGATGAGGACAAACCTATACGCAGCGCACTCCATCGATTAGATAGTTCAATCTTGATGTAGCTGTGAGCTAAACTCATCAATGCCGAGAGACAACATCCACGAGATGGTCGCCTTCCTCGCCGTCGCCAGAGAGCGCAGCTTCACCAAGGCCGCCGGCAAGCTGGGTGTGACTGCATCCGCGCTGAGCCATTCGATCAAGGGGTTCGAGGAGCGGCTGAAGATTCGGCTGCTGTCGCGCACCACCCGTGACGTATCGCCGACCGAGGCTGGTGAGCGCCTAGTGCGCTCTGTGGGGCCGCTGCTGGAAGCAATGGAGGCGGGGATCGCCGGCCTCAGCGATCTCGCCGAACGCCCGGCGGGGACCATTCGCATCGCCTGCAGCGACTATGTGATCAGTTCGATCTTCCGGCCGGTGCTGGCCACGTTCCTGCGCGAATACCCCGACATCCAGGTGGAAATCGCCGTCGACAATGGCATGACCAACATTGTGGAGCAGCGCTTCGACGCCGGAGTGCGGCTCGGCGAAGCGTTGAGCAAGGACATGATTGCTGTGCGCATCGGGCCCGACTGGCGCTTCAGCGTGGTTGGTTCGCCTGCCTATTTCGAACGCCGGTCGCCGCCAGAGACGCCGCAGGACCTCACCAACCATTCTTGCATCAACATGCGCCTGCCAACTGCAGGCGGCATCTATGCCTGGGAGTTCGAGAAGGACGGGCGCAAGCTCAATGCGCGGGTCGAAGGCCAGCTGACTTTCAACAGCGTGCTGCCGATCATCGAGGCGGTGCTGGACGGCCACGGCCTGGCCTACGTCCCCGAGGACCTGGCTCGGCCCTACATCGCCGACGGACGCATGCGGGAGGTACTCGCGGATTGGTGCCCGCTTTGCCAGGGTTACCACCTCTACTACCCGAACCGGCGGCAGTCCTCGCCAGCCTTCAATCTGTTCGTGGAGGCGCTTCGGCGCAGTGCTTGAGGCGCGCTACTCAGGCGTCGAGCGCACGTTGACACCTGCAACATCTCGACCGAGCTTCAATCGAAATGCCACCAATTCCACGCCGGTTCCGACGCGGGCTCCAACGCTCGGCCCCTCGGTCGTCCTTCATTGTCCTTCCATCGACGGCGCGAATGGTCGCGTCGCCAAGGATGGAGACGACAATGACGACGATGGATCATGGAAGTTACGAAACCGGCCGGAGGAAGCTCGACATCCTCGGCTTTGCCGGCCGCGCTCTGGGCCTAGCCTATCATGCCATGAAGATGCGCAGCGATCGCGCCGCGCTGCATGAAATGCCGGACCATATGCTCAAGGATCTCGGCATCAGCCGCTCGGACATCGACCGTTACACCTCCGTGCGCTACGCCCTTTCCCATGGCGAGAGGTTCGATGCCTGAAGGACCCGCTCCCTCCCGGTATCTTGTGACGCCGCGTCAGCCGGCGGTTCGACCCCGGCTTCGACCAACTGGTCGAGTAGCAGGGCCGCAACGCGCAGGATCTCCCTTTCGGAGGGGGTCAGGACCTTGTTCATGCTTTCCGATAGCCAGGCGTTCTGGCGGTCGGCGTCGCGCGCCAGCAGATCGTGCCCGTCCTTGGTGATTTCGATCAGGAACTGGCGCCGGTCGATCTGGTCCTGCGTGCGCCGGATCAGTCCGCGTTCGTCGAGGTCGGCGATGAGCCTTGTGAGCGACTGAGGCTGCAGGCGTTCCAGGGAAGCGAGATCGGACGCCGTCATCGACCCACCGATCCGCTCCAGCCGCCGCAGCAGGCCGAGCTTGGCCGCGCTGACGCCATGGCTAGACCGCATCAACCGCAATTGTCGTCCCAGCCCAAGAACGCTGCGCCTGACAACATCTGCTGTTTCCAGCATCCCCGTCGGATCGTCGTGCCGGTCCATGCGATGCCTCCCGCTCCTTTTCGCGTTGGCGCGTGCGAGTGCCACCTTGCCACCATCGGCCAGCAGGTGTCGCACCAAGGTCAGCGTCTCCCGCAGGCAGCTGCGCACTTGCGCATGTGGTCCTCAGCACCAGGAGAAAGGCTGCAGCAAAAGTGCGCCATGCGGCCGGGCGGCGAAGGCCAATACCTTACGGGAATTTAATTTAGTACGCAATTGCGTAGTAAAATTCGAGAGCGTACGGTTTCCTGCGGGTGGCGCGGAGCCCATAGGATTGCGAGCAGGAATTCAATGAGGCCGTCTCTGACAGGGTGCTTGCTGCCTCTATGGGCTCGTGCCCGGCCGGATACGGTTCGCGGGACAGAAGTGGCGCTGTGCTTCTTCGCCGCCACACTCGCGAATGTCGCGCCTTCCACGGAGCAAAACCGTCGTGGACGATGACGTCGGCAATCGGCTCCTCTCCCAGAGCGAACAGGCAACGCAGCGCATAAAGCCCCGCCGGCGCGGCTGGATCGTTCTGCTCCTAATACTGGCCGCCGCCGGTGGGCTTGCCGTTTGGCTGCATCCGTTTTCGCGACCGCAGCAGGCAGCCGATGAAGATCGCGGCGGCCGTTCCGGCCGCAACCGGCTCACTCCACAGCCGGTGGCGGTCGCTCCCGTTGCCACAGGCAGCATTCCCATCGTCTTCGACGCGCTTGGCACGGTGACCTCGCTGTCCACCGTAACCGTGCGGCCGCAGGTCAGCGGCCAGATCACCCAGATCGCGCTGAGCGAAGGACAGATGGTCAGGAAAGGCGACTTCCTGGCCCAGATCGACGACCGCAACTTCGTCGCCTCGCTGCATCAGCTCACCGGCCAGCTCAAGCACGACCAGGCGTTGCTCGATGATGCGCGACTGGATCTGAACCGCGACGAAAAGCTGACAACGAACGCCATCACCATCCAGGCCGTCGACCTTCAGCGCGCCACCGTCGAGGCCGATGAGGGCACCGTCGCTTCCGACCAGGCGCAGATCGAGGCCGTCCAGCTCAACATCTCCAATAGCCATATCGTCGCCCCCGCTGACGGCCGCCTCGGCCTGCGCCAGGTCGATACCGGCAACTACGTCACGCCGGGCGACGCCAACGGCATCGTGGTGATCACGCAGATGCAGCCGATCTCGGTGATGTTCTCGCTGCCGGAGGATAGCCTTTCAGCGGTGACCGATGAGATGCGAAACGGCGCGACGCTGCCGGTGACGCTGTTCGACCGCGATGATGTTCAGCAGATCGCCTCGGGCACCTTGCAGACGGTCGACAACCAGATCGACCCGACGACAGGCACGGTGAAGATGCGCGCCATCTTGGCCAACGCAGATGGGGCGCTGTTCCCGAACCAGTTCGTAAATGCCCACCTGCTGGTGCGCACGCTGAGCAATGTCATGGTGGTGCCGAACGCGGCGATCCAGCATGGCGCGCCTGGAACCTTCGTCTATGTGGTCGGCGCCGACGATACGGTTTCCGTCCGGCCGATCGCCACCGGGCCCGGAGATGCCACTGCCACGCAAGTTCTGTCCGGGCTCTCGCTCGGCGACAAGGTGGTCGTCGACGGAGTCGACCGGCTGAAGGACGGCGCAAAGGTCACGGTCCCGGATGCCGCCACCCCGGCGATCGCCCCATCAGCGACGGCGCCGGCTGCGGGCCAGGCACCAGTTGCCGGGCAGGCACCGGCGGCGCCAACCGCTGGCCAGCCGCCGATGCAAGGCGCGCCTCCTGCAGCCACCAATGCCCCAGGCGCCCAGCAGCGCCACCACCGCCACCGGAAAAGCGGCGCGGGCGGCGGCACCGGCACAGGCGGTTCGGGCGGTGCGGGCGGCGACAATGGATGAGGATCGGGATGCTGGCCCGGACGGCAGCCTGAGCCCGTCGCGGCCGTTCATCTTGCGGCCGGTGACGACGACGCTGCTGATGGTCAGCATCCTGCTCGTCGGCATGATCGCCTACCTCTTCCTGCCGATTTCGGCCTTGCCGGAGGTGGATTACCCGACGATCCAGGTGCAGACCCTCTATCCCGGCGCCAGCCCCGACGTGATGACCTCCTCGGTCACCGCGCCGCTGGAGCGCCAGTTCGGGCAGATGCCGGGCCTCGACCAGATGTCGTCGAAAAGCTCGGCCGGTGCCTCGGTGATCACGCTGCGCTTCAGCCTCGATCTCAGCCTCGACATTGCCGAGCAGGAGGTGCAGGCGGCGATCAACGCGGCCGGCAACCTGCTGCCCGCCGACCTGCCGGCGCCGCCGATCTACGCCAAGGTCAATCCGGCCGACGCGCCGATCCTGACCCTGGCGGTGATGTCCGGCACCTTGCCGCTGACGGAGGTCGAGAACTACGCCGAAACCCGCCTGGCGCAAAAAATCTCCCAGGTTCCCGGCGTCGGCCTCGTCAGCCTGAGCGGCGGCGAGCGGCCGGCCGTGCAGGTGCGCGTCAACCTCAAGGCGCTGTCGGCGATGGGTCTCAACATGGATGATTTGCGCACCACGATCGGCAATCTCAACGTCAACACGCCGAAGGGCAGTTTTGACGGGCCGAGCCGCTCCTACACCGTCAATGCCAATGACCAGATCAGCGACCCGAAAGCCTATTCCGACGCCGTCATCGCCTACCGCGACGGCGCCCCGGTGCGGCTCTCCGCGGTGGCCGACATCGTGCAGGGCGCCGAGAATTCCAGGCTGGGCGCCTGGATGAACGGCACGCCGGCGATCATCCTCAACGTGCAGCGCCAGCCGGGCGCCAACGTGATCCAGGTCGCCGACTCCATCAAGACGCTGCTACCGCAGCTGCGCGCCGGCCTGCCGCCGTCGGTTCAATTGAGCCTGCTGACCGACCGGACCGATACGATCCGCGCTTCGGTCCACGACGTCGAGTTCGAGCTTGGACTTGCCGTGCTTCTGGTGGTGCTGGCGATCTTCCTGTTCCTGCGCAATTTGCCGGCGACGATCATCCCCAGCCTCTCGGTGCCCCTGTCGCTGATCGGCACCTTCGCGGTCATGTATCTTTGGGGGTTCAGCCTCGACAATCTGTCGCTGATGTCGCTGACCATCGCCTCCGGCTTCGTCGTCGACGACGCTATCGTGATGATCGAGAACATCTCGCGCTTCATCGAAGGCGGCGAGCCCCCGCTCGACGCAGCCTTGCGCGGCTCCTCGCAGATCGGCTTCACCATCATCTCGCTGACGGTTTCGCTGATAGCGGTGCTGATCCCGCTGCTGTTCATGGGCGACGTGGTGGGCAGGCTGTTCCACGAATTCGCAATCACGCTCGCCATCGCCATCGTCATCTCGGCGATCGTTTCCCTGACCCTGGTGCCGATGATGTGCGCGCGCCTGTTGCGGCACCAGCCGGAGCGGCGGCAAGGCTGGGTGGCGCGCAAGAGCCAGGCGGCATTCGACGCCGTCACCTCGGCCTATGCGGCAGCGCTGCGCTGGGTGCTGGACCACCAGACGTCGATGCTGCTCGTCGCAGTGGCGACGCTGGCACTCACCGCCTATCTCTACATCGTCATCCCCAAGGGCTTCTTCCCGGTCCAGGACACCGGCGCCATCGAGGCGGTCACCGAAGCCGTCGGTTCGGTCTCCTATGCCGACATGGCGGCCCACCAGCAGGCGCTGGCGGCGGCGATCCTGAAGGATCCGGACGTGGCGAGCCTGTCGTCCTTCATCGGCGTCGACGGCCAGAACCTGACGCTGAACAGCGGCCGCATGCTGATCAACCTCAAGCCGCGCGACACCCGCACCCTCGACGCCAGCGCCATCATCCGCCGGTTGCGGCAGGAGACTTCAGGCGTCACCGGCATCTCGCTCTACATGCAACCCGTGCAGGATCTCACAGTCGATACGTCGGTCAGCCCGACGCAGTACCAGTTCGTGCTGCAGGACGCGGATCCCGCAGAGCTCGCCGACTGGGCGTCGCGGCTCACCGCCAGCTTCGCCCGCCTGCCCGAGCTGGCCGACGTCGCCAGCGACATGCAGCAGAACGGCCTTGCCGCTGACATCACCATCGACCGCGCCACGGCGGCGCGTTTCGGCATCACGCCGGCGACCGTCGACAATGCGCTCTACGACGCCTTCGGCCAGCGCATCATCTCGACCATCTTCACCCAGTCCAATGAGTACCGGGTCATTCTCGAAGCCGATCCTTCGGTCAAGGAGACGCTGGCCTCGCTGAATTCGATCTACCTGCCGTCGGCCGGTTCCGGACAGGTACCGCTGTCGACGATCGTCAGCGTCACGGTCAAGCAGTCGCCGCTGCTGGTCAGCCATCTGGCGCAGTTCCCCTCTTCCACCATCTCCTTCAACCTGGCGCCCGGCGTCTCGCTCGGCCAGGCGACCGAGGCGATTACCGCGGCCGAGCGCGCGCTAGGCCCGCCGCCCAGCCTGGTCACCGGCTTCCAGGGTGCGGCCCTCGCTTTGCAGAGTTCATTGCGCAACGAGTTGCTGCTGGTGCTGGCGGCGGTCGTGACCGTCTACATCGTGCTTGGCGTCCTCTATGAGAGCTTCATCCATCCGATCACCATCCTGTCGACGCTGCCGTCGGCGACGGTCGGCGCACTCGTCGCCCTGATGATCGCCGGGCACGACCTCGACATTATCGGCATCGTCGGCATCGTGCTCCTCGTCGGCATCGTGAAGAAGAACGCCATCATGATGATCGACTTCGCGCTGCAGGCCGAGCGGCGGGAAGGCCGCAGTCCGCGCGAGGCGATCTACGAGGCGAGCCTGCTGCGGCTGCGCCCCATCCTGATGACCACCATGGCCGCCCTGTTCGGTGCGCTGCCGCTGATGCTGGGCGGCGTCGCCGGCTCCGAACTGCACCGGCCGCTCGGCATCACCATCGTCGGCGGGCTGATCGTCAGCCAGGTGCTGACGCTGTTCACGACGCCCGTCATCTATCTCGCCTTCGACCGGCTAGCGCGGCGGGTCGGTCGGACCGGCGCAACCAGGGATGCCGCGCTGGAGCCCGGCCGGTCGGCATCGTGAATTTCTCCGCACCATTCATCGCCCGACCGGTGGCAACCACCTTGCTGACGCTCGGCCTCGCCGCGGCGGGCCTGCTGGCTTACTTCCATCTGCCGGTCTCGCCGCTGCCGCAGGTCGATTTCCCGACCATCTCGGTGCAGGCCTCGATGGCGGGTGCCAGCCCGGACGCGATGGCTGCCGACGTCGCCTCGCCGCTCGAGCGCCATCTCGGGCAGATCGCCGACGTGACCGAAATGACCTCGCGCAGCAGCACCGGCTCGACCAACATCGTGCTGCAATTCGGTCTCGACCGTGACATCGACGGCGCCGCCCGCGACGTCCAGGCCGCCATCAACGCCGCACGCGCCGACCTGCCGTCAGACCTGCACAGCAATCCGCGCTATCGCAAATACAATCCGGCCGATGCGCCGATCATGATCCTGGCGCTCACCTCGCGGACGCTGACGCCCGGCCAGCTCTACGACACCGCAGCCACGGTGCTGCAGCAGAAGCTCTCGCAGGTCGAAGGCGTCGGCAATGTCGATCTCGGCGGCAGCTCGCTGCCGGCCGTGCGCATCGAGCTCAACCCGGGCGCGCTGTTCAACTACGGCATCGGTCTGGAAGACGTGCGCGCCGCCATAGCTTCGGCCAATGCGCACAGCCCGAAGGGCGACATCGACGACGGCGCGCAGCGCTACCAGCTTTACACCAACGACCAGGCGAGCCACGCCGCCGACTATCGCGACCTGGTGATCGCCTGGCGCAACGGCGCCGCGGTGCGGCTGCGCGATCTCGCCGATGTCGAGGACTCGGTCGAGGATGTCCGCAATCTCGGCCTCGCCAATGGCGCGCCCGCCGTGCTTCTCGTGCTCTACCGCGAACCGAACGCCAACATCATCGACACCGTCGACAAGGTGCGCGCGGTCATTCCGCAGCTCGAGGCGTCCATCCCGGCCGATGCGCATCTCTCGGTAAGCAGCGACAGCAGCACGACGATCCGCGCCTCGCTGTCCGACACCGGCATGACGCTGGCGCTCGCCATCGGGCTCGTCGTGCTCGTCGTCTTCTGCTTCCTGCGCGACTGGCGGGCGGCGCTCATCCCAAGCGTCGCGGTGCCCTTCTCGCTGCTCGGCACCTTCGGCGCCATGTACCTGCTGGGCTATACGCTCGACAATCTGTCGCTGATGGCCTTGACCATCGCCACCGGCTTCGTCGTCGATGACGCCATCGTCGTCCTCGAAAACATCATGCGCCATGTCGAAGACGGCATGCCGCGACGGCAGGCGGCACTTCTCGGCGCCCGCGAGGTCAGCTTCACGGTGCTGTCGATGAGCGTGTCGCTGATCGCCGTCTTCCTGCCGATCCTTCTGATGGGCGGAATCCTTGGCCGGCTGTTCCAGGAATTCGCCGTGACGCTGTCGCTGGCGATCGTCATCTCGCTCGTGCTCTCGCTCACCACCACACCGATGATGTGCGCGCATTTCCTGCGCCTGCCGCAGACGCGCCGATCGCTGCTCGCTCGCCTCGGCGAGGGCGCGTTCGAGCGACTGCGCCGCTTCTACGGACGCTCGCTTGCCTGGGCGCTCGACAATGCCGTGATCGTGCTGGTCATTCTCTTCTGCGCAATCGCCCTCAACGTCTATCTCTACGTCGTGGTGCCCAAGGGCTTCTTCCCGCAGGAAGACACCGGCGAACTGGTCGGAGGTATCCGTGCCGACCAGAGCATTTCCTTCCAGCTGATGCGGCAAAAGCTGACCGAGCTGCAGTCGATCGTCCGGAGCGATCCGGCGGTGGCCAATGTCGTGGGTTTCATCGGCGGCCGGCAGACCAATTCCGGCTTCGTCTACGTCACCTTGAAGCCGCAGGCCGAGCGAGCGCCGTTGCAGGCGGTGGTGACGCGCCTGCGCGCAGCACTGCAGCAGGTGCCGGGCGCCCAGCTGTTTCTGTTCCCGCGGCAGGAGATAAGGGTCGGCGCGCGCCAGAGCCTCGCCACCTACCAGTATTCGCTGCAGGCAGACTCGATCGCCGAGCTCGACGTGTGGGCACCCAGACTGCTCGATGCGCTGAAGCAGGCGCCTGAGCTCGCCGACGTCAATTCCGACCGCGACGCGGCAGGCCTGGAGACCAATTTGTCGATCGACCGCGAAAGTGCCGCCCGGCTCGGCGTCAGCACCTCGGCCATCGACAACACGCTCTACGACGCGTTCGGACAGCGCCAGGTCTCGACGATCTTCAATCCGCTCAACCAGTACGAAGTTGTCATGGAACTGGCGCCACGCTATTTGCAGGATCCGTCGGCGCTGTCGCGCATCTATGTCAGCACCTCGGGCGCTGCCGCCAGCGGCACCCAGCGCACCAACGCGCTGGCCGGCACGGTGACGGCCGCCGCCAGTACGCCGGCTTCCGCCGCATCACTTGCCGCCAGCGCATCCGTCCGCAACCAGGCCATCAACGCCATCGCCGCCATCGGCCATTCCAGCGCCTCGAGCGGTGCGGCGGTCAGCACGGCGCAGGAGCACATGGTGCCGCTGTCGGCCTTCAGCCACTACGCACCCGCCACCATGCCGCTATCGATCAGCCACCAGGGCCATTTCGTCACCACGACGATTTCGTTCAACCTGGCCGAAGGCGCTTCGCTCGGCGATGCAACGGCGGCGATCGACCGGGCGATGGCGACGCTCAAAATGCCGGAGTCGATCCATGGCGCGCTTGCCGGGACGGCGCTGGCCTTCCGCTCGGCGCTGACCAACGAGCTGCTGCTCGTCGCCGCCGCGTTGGCCACCATCTACATCGTGCTCGGCATGCTCTATGAGAGCTACATCCATCCGATCACGATTCTGTCGACGCTGCCCTCGGCCGGACTTGGCGCGCTGCTTGCGCTTGAACTCACCGGGATGGATTTCAGCGTCATGTCGCTGATCGGCATCATCCTGCTGATCGGCATCGTCAAGAAGAACGCGATCATGATGATCGATGTCGCGCTGCAGACCGAGCGCAAGGAGGGTGCCGCACCGCGCGAAGCCATCTACAGAGCGTGTCTGACGCGTTTCCGGCCGATCATGATGACGACCTTCGCCGCCCTCCTCGGCGCGCTGCCGCTGGCGCTCGAAACGGGTACCGGGGCGGAGATAAGGCAACCGCTCGGCACGGCAATAGTCGGTGGCCTGATCGTCGCCCAGATGCTGACGCTCTACACGACGCCGGTCGTCTATCTCTGCCTCGATCGCCTGCGTCTGTCGGCGGCACGCCGGGCAGCACCCACTGTGCAAACAGCTGGGATTCGCGCCGACGCGGACTTGATGGTGCCGGATATTCCTTGACGATTGCGCTCATCTGCCCCGTGAGGCGGTGAACTGTATCCATCGCCTCACGGATATGACCCCTTGCCGCTGCGCAAGAACCTGTTCGTCAAAGCATGAATACTCCCCGCAGCCAGGCGAAGAAACCGAACTTCCCGGACACTGCCGCGCGGACGCGCGTCGCCGCCCATCGAGCCGGCATCGTCGCGCCGACATGGCAATGGCAGACGATTTCGTGCAACTGCCAATCGGTCAGTTCGAAGAAGCGCTTGGCTTCACCGTAAGTATCCTCCTTCAGGCCTTGCGCGCGAAAGATCGGATCCTCGAATGCCACGGTGATGGGTGAGCCCGCGGAACGCATTCTGTCGCGGACCTCCGCGCTTATGTATTCGGTGCCGGCAAGCGCCCCGAGGCACCGGTCGGGATTTTGCTCCAGAAGTTGCGCCCAGCGCTCGAGGCGTTGGCCTCGAGTGGCAATTAGAAGCGTTGCTTCGGCGTGAACGTCGGCAACGCTTTGCAGTTCGTCAAGTGTTTGGTGTTTCACGGCCGCCTCCTACCAGCAGGTGATTCACCCCAACCCCAGAGTGGAATTATGGCACTCCGCGAGGTCGGCAAGACCCGGCATGCGCGGTGCAAAAATATCCTCGGATCAGGCCATGGAACCGTGCAGCCGACGCCTTCGAAACATGGCGATCAAGGGACAGATTTACCCAAACCGCGCTGGCGTCCACGCCCCGCCGCCGGCGTTCGATTCAACGGTCGCCGCGACGAACTTCACGCCACGCGCACCATCGACGACATCGGGCACCTGCGCCGCCCGCGCCGCATCGACGGCGGCACCCGAACGGTGGGCGCGGACGATGTCGGCGGCATCGCGGTAGAAGTTGGCGAAGGCCTCGATGTAGCCTTCCGGGTGGGCGGCCGGCATGCGCGACACACGGCGGCTTTCCTCGGTCGAGCCATGCCCGCCGCGCACCAGCGTGCGCGCCTCTTCGCCATAGCGCGAGAAGCGCAGTTCTTCCGGCCGCGTGCCCGACCATTCGAGCCCGGCCTTGTCGCCATAGATGCGCACGGAAAGGTCGTTGTAATGGCCGGGCGAAGTCTGGCTGGCCAGGATCGTGCCGCGCGCGCCGCCTGTCCAGCGCACCAGCACATGCGCATTGTCGTCGAGCCGCCGACCCGGCACGGCGGTGAACAGATCGGCCGAAACCGCCTCGGCCTCGCAGCCCGAAATGAAGCTAGCCAGGTTGAAGGCGTGCACACCAATATCGGCGAGCACCGCGGACTGCCCGGCGCGCGCCGGATCGGTGCGCCACTCGGCCTGTTTCTGGCCCTGCGCGTCGATCGGCTGCGTCAGCCAGTCCTGGATATAGGCACCGTGCACGGACACGATGCGGCCAAGCTCGCCCGCCGCCACCATCTCGCGCGCCTGCCGGACCATCGCGTAGCCGGTGTTGTTGAGGGTGACGACGAACCGGCGGTTTTTCGCCCGCGCCAGCGCCACAAGCGCTTCGGCGTCGGCCAGCGTCGTCGACAACGGCTTGTCGCAGATGACGTCGATGCCGGCCTCGAGGAAAGCGGTGGCAATCGGCGCATGCAGATGGTTGGGCGTGACGATGACCACGGGCTCGATGCCGTCGGGCCGTGCCGCTTCCGCCTTGGCCATGGCATGATAATCGGCATAGCTCCGCTCCGGCGGGATGCCGATCTCTGCCGCGGACGCTGCTGCATTCCCGGGATCCGAGGACAGCGCGCCGGCAACCAGCGCGATCTGGTCGTCGAGGCGCATGGCGAGGCGATGCACCGCGCCGATGAAGGCATTGCGGCCGCCGCCCACCATCCCGACCCTAAGGCGTTGGCGCGTCGATCCGTCCGATGTTGCATAGACCATGACTTTTCAAACTCCTTCCGGATTTTCGATAGCGTGCATAGCCTGAAATGCCGCTAGCATTTTCGAACACGATTTCCAATTTCCATTTTGTAAAACGATCGTACCGCGCTAGCGTGAAGCCATGAGCGGAGCGCAAAAATCATCGGAACGGTCCAGCATCCACGAGGCCGCGACCAGGAAACGGGGACGCTCGCTAGCGGCGCTTGGCTACACCAAGCCGCAAACCTACGAGGAACTGCGCGCCGTGCTGTCCTCCGGCACCGTGCATTTCCCGAAGCGGCTGCGCCAGGTTGCGATCTTCCTGTGGCAGCATCCGAGCGATGTGGCGTTGGGCACCATCGCGCAGGTCGCCGAGCAGGCCGGCGTGCAGCCTTCGACCCTTGTCCGCTTCGCGCAGATCTTCGGCTATGCCGGCTTTTCCGATTTCCAGGGATTGTTCAAGGACCATATGAAAGGCTCCTGGCCGGAGCGTGCGGGCGCCGAACGTACGGCAGAGCCCAACGCCAATCTGCATTTTCTAAACGGCATGGTCGGCGCGTCGCAGGCCTCGCTCGGCCGCATCGACAATAGCTTCGACATGGAGAGCTTCGACAAGATGGTCGCGCTGCTCGCCGCCGCCGACCTGATCTATGTCATCGGCAGCAAGCGCGCCTTTCCTGTCACCACCTATCTCTCGCTGACGCTTTCGCAACAGGGCGTGCGCAATGTGCTGGTTGACAATGTCGGTTCCACCGCGCTCGATCAGGTCGGTTGCATCGGCAAGCGCGATGCGGTGCTGGCGGTGAGTTTCAGCCCTTACAATTCGATCACGCCTGATCTGGTCGCCGTCGCGCATGAGCGCAAGGCGCGCATCGTCACCATCACCGACAGCACCTTCTCGCCGCTGGTCAACTTGTCCGACATTTGGCTGGAAGTCGTCGAATCCGACTTCGCCGGCTTCCGTTCGCTGGCTGCTTCGTTGGCCGTCGGCATGGCTTTGGTCCACGGCGTCGTCGCACGCCGGACAGCATGACCGGAACGATTGACTGAAAGGAATTGTCGTTCCATATTTAAAAAAATAGAAACCTTGTTCCGGGAGGATGAATGGACGTTCGGCTCGACGGCAAGGTGGTGCTGGTCACCGGCGCCACGCAAGGCATCGGCCTGGCGATATCAGAAACGCTGGCGCGCTCCGGCGCCGAAGGCCTGCTGATCACCGGCCGTGAGCCTACGCGCGGCAAGGCCGCGGCGGCATCGCTCCGCGAAATGGGCACGCCGACGGAATTCGTCGCCGCCGATCTCGCGGACCCCGAGGCGCCGGCCCAACTGGTCGCGGCATGCCTTTCCCGTTTCAAGCGCATCGACGGGCTGGTCAACGCCGCCGGCCTCACCGATCGCGCCTCTTTCCACGATGCCGGCCTCGACGACTGGGAAGCGTTGTTTGCCGTCAACGCCCGCGCGCCTTTCTTCCTCATGCAGGCGGCCATCGCCGATATGGTCAAGCGCGGCCAGGGCGGCGCAATCGTCAACATCCTGTCGATCAACGCGCATTGCGGCTCGCCCGAGCTTGCCGTCTATTCCGCCACCAAGGGAGCGCTGGCGACGCTGACCAGGAATGCGGCCAACGCCCACCGCTTCGACCGCATCCGCGTCAACGGCATCAATGTCGGCTGGACCGACACGCCCGCCGAACGCATCATGCAGGCAGAGACACTCGGCCAGGGTCCGGGCTGGCTCGACGCCGCCAATGCCGCGCAGCCATTCGGCCGGCTGCTGACGCCGAACGATATCGCCAACCTTGCCGTCTTCCTGCTTTCCGATGCGGCCGGGCCGATGACCGGCGCGGTGATCGACCAGGAACAGTCGGTGATCGGGGCGAATCGGTGAGCGCCACCGCCGCGCCCGAAATGCTTGGCCCGGAGCTGCTTAGCCGGCTTCCAACTTCCGTCCAGCGGCCATCCTATGACCGTGCGGCCCTCATACCGGGCATGGCCCATATCGGCATAGGCGCCTTCCATCGCTGCCACCAGGCTGAATACACCGACGATCTTTTGTCCCGTCATTTCGACCGCTGGGGCGTGGTCGGCATCAACATCCGCCCGCCTCACCTGTCGGAAACGTTGGGCCGGCAGGGCGGCCTCTACACACGCCTGATCCGGCAGGACAATCATGTCGAGGCGCGCATCATCGGCAGCATCATCCGCGTTGTCGACAGCCAGGATAGCGCCGCGCCGGCGTTGGAGGTGCTGGCTTCGGCCGACATCGAGATGGTCACCATGACGGTGACCGAGAAAGGCTATTGCCATATCCCGTCGACCGGCGTGCTCGACCTCGATCACCCTGACATCGTCCATGACCTCGCCAACTCGCATGTACCGCGCAGCGTGCCCGGCATTCTGGCGCGGGCGCTGGAACTGCGTAGGACCTCGCATGGGCGGCCGGTGACGCTGCTCTCCTGCGACAACATCCCGGCCAACGGCGTCATCCTCGGGAATGTCGTGCGGGCGATGGCCGAGCGGAGTGGCAATGGGCTTTCGGACTGGATCGCCGCCAATGTCGCCTTTCCTTCGGCCATGGTCGACCGCATCGCACCAGCAACCACGCCGGCCGACATCGACACCGTCGAGCAGCGCTTCGGCTATCGCGACGCCGCCGTGGTCGTCGGCGAACCGTTCCGGCAATGGGTGATCGAGCAAAAATTCGCCGGTCGCGTGCAGCGCTGGGATCTTGTCGGCGCCAGCTTCGTCGACGACGTCACGCCGTTCGAGCATCTCAAGATGCGGGTGCTGAACGGTGCGCAGACGACGCTTGCCCATCTTGGCGTGCTCTGCGGCTTTGAGCACACGTCGGATGCCATCGCCGATCCGCTGCTCGCCACGTTCGTCCGCCGCATGCTGACCGAAGAGACGCTGCCAACGCTCAAGGCGGTGCCTGGCATTTCTGCGCCTGCCTATATCGAGCAAAGCCTGGCGCGCCTCACCAACACCGCGATCCGCCATCGCAACCACCAGATCGCCACCGACGGCTCGCAGAAGATCGTGCAGCGTCTGCTCAACCCGATCCGCGACCGGTTGCGGCAGGGTAGGAGCATCGCCCTGCTGTCGGTGCCCGTCGCCGGCTGGATGGCCTATCTGATCAAGGCCGCCCCGCGCTTCGGCAAGTGCTGGCAGGTGTCCGACCCCTTTGCCGGAAGGATCTCGGCCCTCGCCGACCGCATCGGCGCCGACACCAAGGGGCTCGCCGACGCCATTCTTGCGATAGACGCGATCTTCGATCCGTCACTGGCCACCAACACTATGTTCCGCACAAATGTCATCGCCGGGCTCGATGGTCTGCTGTCAGAGAATCCGCTGGCCTTTGTCAGACATGCCTGCACTGAGCCAATAGATGCGCGGTTGAAGCGACCAACACGATCTGCATAGTACGATAGGTCGTGAAGTTCACGACCAGGGGAGGCATCATGAAACTTGGACTGCTCACAGCACCATTTCCGGATACTCCACTCGCCGAGGTCGCCGACTGGGCAAGCTCGGCCGGCTTCGAGGCGCTGGAGATTGCCTGCTGGCCGAAGTCCTCGGGCGACAGCCGCCGCTATGCCGGCACCAGCCATATCGACGCCACCGCGACCTCGGCCTCGCAAGCCAAGGAGATCGCCGCCGCGCTCACCGAGAAAAACCTGTCTATGTCGGCGCTCGGCTACTATCCCAACCCGTTGCACCCCGATGCGGCGCACCGCGAGGGTGTGATCGATCATCTGAAGAAGGTGATCGTGCTGGCCGGGCGGATGGGCGTTTCGCTGGTCAACACCTTCTGCGGCGGCGATGCCTCGAAGCCCGTCGACGTCAATTGGGAAGAAGCGCTCAAGGTCTGGCCCGCCATCATCGCCCATGCGCGCGACCACGGCGTCAGGCTCGCCTTCGAGAACTGCCCGATGATCTTCAGCTATGACGAATGGCCGGGCGGCCACAACATCGCCTATTCGCCGCAAATCTGGCGCCGCATACTCGAAGCCTTCGGCGGCGATATCGGCATGAATTTCGACCCGTCGCACCTGGTCTGGCAGATGATCGACCAGGCCCGCTTCATCCGCGAATTCGGCGCCTACATGCTGCATGTTCATGCCAAGGATCTGATGATCGATCATGATGGACTCTATGAGGGCGGAACCCTCTCGGCCGGCATAGGCTGGCAGGTGCCGCGCATGCCGGGGCTCGGCGATGTCGACTGGAACGTGATCTTTTCCGGCCTCTACCGCGCCGGCTACGACGGACACGTCATCATCGAGCACGAGGACCGGCGGTTCGAGGGGAGCGACGACAAGGTCAAGCGGGGCTTCCTGCTCGCCCGCGACGTGCTGCGCCCCTTCGTGAAGTGACGGACAAACGGCTTTAAGACTGAAACCAAAAGATCAATGTGGAGGAGTACTGAAATGAAAAAATACCTGACCATGGTCCCGCTACTTGCCGGCGTGGCCTTCCTGGCCTCGGTGGGCGCCTCGTCCGCCGAGGGCAAATACACGATCGGCATCTCCAACACCGTGCAGGGCAATGGCTGGCGCGAGGAGATGATCTGCGCGATGAAGGCGCAGGCGCTCGCCTCCGGCGAGGTGACGAAGCTCAACATCGCCCACCGCAACACCGACGCCGCCGGTCAGCTGGAGGACATCCGCAACCTGATCAGCGCCAAGGTCAACGCCATCGTCGTCAACCCGGCCGACCCGGCCGGCATCAAGGCTGGCCTGGAGGAGGCCACCAAGGCCGGCATCGTCGTCGTCGCCGTCGACCAGGCGGTCACCGAACCGTCCGCCTACATCATCTCCAACAACCAGGAACAATACGCCTATCTCGGCGCGAAATGGCTGTTCCAGCAGATGGGCGGCAAGGGCGAGGTGGTCTATATGCGCGGTGCCGCCGGCGCTTCCGCCGACAGCGACCGCGACAAGGGCTTCAAGAAGGCGCTTGCCGAATTCCCCGATGTAAAGGTCGCGCAGGAGGTGTTCACCGGCTGGCAGCAGGACCAGGGCAAGCAGCAGATCCTCTCCTTCCTTGCCACTGGCGCACCCTTCAACGGCATCTGGACCTCAGGCATCGACAACGTCATCGTCGACGCACTGGTCGAATCGCAGGCACCGCTGGTGCCGGTGGTCGGCGCCGACAATGCCGGCTTCGTTGGCCAGCTCAGCTCGGTCAAGGGCCTCGTTGGTGCTGCGGTCACCAACCCCGGCTCGATCGGCGGCGCCGGCGTCACACTTGCCTTGCAGATCCTAAACGGCAAGAAGCCGGCGCAGCAGACCGTGCTGGTCGAGCCGCAGCTGTGGGAGAATGCCACCGAGGAAGGCAAGGCCAAGCTCAAGGCCGCCGCCGACTCGTCGCTCAGCCCGGAATGGCCGGTCTCGATCTCGATCCCGGACTGGACGACCTACACGAAAGAGCAGATCGTCGCCTGCAAGGGTCCGGGCGAGTAGGCGCTGATGCGAATTGCATAGCGAGGATGGCAGGCTGCCGTCCTCGCTATGCGAGGTTCGATAGATTAGCGCTCTACGGCGCCCCCCTCTGTCCTGCCGGACATCTCCCCCACGAGGGGGGAGATTGGATGTCGCGACCGCTTCGCCAATTTTCAGCGTTGCAAGACGAGAGCCGGCGCCGCAACTGCCAAACT
>NZ_JBJACT010000021.1:0-144811 GCF_044778005.1 Mesorhizobium sp. IMUNJ 23033 | reverse complement strand
GGTCCGAGTTCGTCCTGAACAGTACCCGGGCTGCAGTCCCAATAGGTGAGAAGGCCTACATGCGGAACAGTTGCGGCCAGCCCTTGGCTGGCCGCAAACGGTCCAACGAACAGTGCCAGCAGGTAGGCAAGAGCGAAATACCCTTGACGCATTGGATCCACCTGATCGGTTTCGGACGGCAGCCGATGTCAGGAACCATTCCCAAATGATGCGAATTTCACGCTTCGCCGGGGCTGCTCATCCAAAAAAGTCGTTACCTACATCGAGCACTTGGTGCCCAAATATAGCGCTATTTGATCCACTCAGAAAGCGACACCACTAGCTGCTGGGCGGAAAGCGCGAAAGAGACGCACATGACCCCGTTTCGACCGCGCGAAGGTCAGAAAATGGCGTCGACAACCGTCATTCGCCGATAATCGCATCAAACGACTGTTGTTGGCGCTAGCCCGCTCGTGGCGTCGCCACCGACGATGTCCGCTTACAGTGATGGGCGGAGCCACCGTGAACGACCGACAAGGGGCGCAAAGCTGCCAGGCTCTAGTTCCGGCGTGAACGTCTTCGTTGGGTCATTAGAAGACTTTCGCCTACCCCTACCGCTCTGCGCACACGCCCCAAACATGCCCCATCGGACGCACGCCCAAAACACTATATGATCGCGCCGCGAATGAAGCTGCCGACGGACGCCGATGCCGATTTTTTCAGTCAAGCACACGACCGTCTATCGCTATAGCCGGAAGGTGAGCTTTGGCGAGCACCGGCTGATGTTCAGGCCGCGCGACAGTTTCGATCAGCGGCTTCTCGACCACGCTCTGTCCGTCGACCCCGAGCCGAAGGAGGTTCGCTGGATCCATGACGTTTTTGGCAACTGCGTTGCGGTGATCGATTTCAAGGGTTCGGCCAGGGAACTCCTTTTCGCGACAGACATCCGGCTCGATCACACGCCGCAGCATGCGCCCGATTTCCGCATCGATGAGGCGGCGCTGAATTATCCGTTCTCCTACGATCCCGACGAGGCGGCCGACCTTGCGCAAACAATGGAGCGCCATCATCTCGACGACGGCGACGAGGTCGGCAAATGGGCGCGACAGTTCGTCAGTGCCGCCGGGCGCACCGAGACCGGCAAACTGCTGATGACGCTCTGCTACGCCATCCACGAGAGCTTCGTGTACTCCCGTCGCATCGAAACCGGAACGCAGCCGCCTCTCATGACCTTGCATCTGCGCAAGGGCACATGCCGGGACTTTGCGCTTTTCATGATGGAAGCGGTCCGCTCGCTCGGCTTTGCCGCCCGCTTCGTGACTGGTTACGTCTATGTGCCGAGCCGTGACAGTGATGCCGTCCGCGGCGGAGGCTCCACGCACGCCTGGTGCCAGGTTTACTTGCCTGGGGCAGGTTGGATCGAGTTCGATCCAACCAATGGCATTGTCGGCAACCGGGATTTGATCAGGGTAGCCGTGGCTCGCCATCCCCGGCAGGCCATCCCACTTTCGGGAAGCTACTCCGGCAGCGCCTCGAGTTTTGTCGGGATGACCGTTGAGGTGAAAGTGGCGAAGGAAATCGACGGGAACAAAGATTAGCTGCGTCCGATGCATTCCGGAACTGTTCAGGCTGCCCGGTTTAGCTCGAAAAGGCACCCGAGGGACGCCCATGCCTCTGCGGAATCAACTTGAAGAAACGCTTCGCGACCCATACCATCGAAGGTCATGGTGAAATCTGATCAGGAGGTCAGTGGAATCGGTCGGGTTTTTGAGCCAGTGCAAGGTAGGGAGGATAATCATGGCTTCCGAAGTACAGGCAAACAATGGCGTTAACGTAGAGGCGCTGCTCGCAGCAAAAGAAGCGCTTACAAACGCCCCGGAGGCTGCGCAGTTCAAGTGGCGCGCGGCTTGCGAATGGAAGGATGGCACCCACAGCCACTCGACGGTCGAGAGCTTCTACGGTCTCGGCCAGGACCAGCATCGCAAGACCACCTTCGCATTCGATGCCGACCATCCGGAGGTCTTCGCTTCCCTGGATCAGGGCGCCACGCCCGTCGAATACGTGCTGGTCGGGCTGGCCAGTTGCCTGACCGCTGGCATCGCCGCGGTAGCCCAGAACCGGAACATCCAGTTGAAGTCGGTGAAGGCGACCATCGAAGGCGACATGGATATTGCCGGCATTCTCGGCATCGACAGCGACGTCCGCAACGGCTTCAGCGGCATCACGGTGAAGTACAACATCGACGCCGACGCCAAGCAAGAAGACATCGAGGCTCTCGTCGCCCAGTCGCAGAAGCGGTCGGCGGTCTATGACATTGTTACCAATCCGACGAACGTCACGGTCGTGGTGAATTGAAAGGCGCTTCGAGCCGTAGACTCTCCCGATAAGAGGGCGCGATTAGTTCCGTCACCACAGTGATCGTCGGCGCAGGGCACGCGGGGCTCGCGATGAGCCGCTGCCTCGCGGAGCGTTCTATCGACCATGTTCTGCTGGAGCGCGGCGAGATCGCCCATACCTGGCGCACCGAGCGATGGGATTCGCTGCGTTTGCTCACCCCGAACTGGCAGAGCCGGCTGCCGGGCTTCCGCTATGACGGCGACGACCCCGACGGCTACCGGACGATGCCTGAGGTGATCGACTTCCTCGGCAACTATGCCAAAGCGATCTCGGCTCCGGTCAGAACCCACACGACCGTTACCTCGGTTCGCAGCGACGGGGCGGGATATCTCGTGCGCACCGACCGCGGCGAGTGGCGGTGCCGGACCGTGGTGCTGGCGTCGGGCGCGTGCAATGTCGCGCGCCTGCCCGATTTCGCCGTCCGCGTGCCGTCGTCGGTCGCCATGTTGACGGCGCAGTCCTATCGCAATCCGGGTCAGGTCGCCGATGGTGGCGTGATGGTGGTGGGCGCGTCGGCCAGCGGCACCCAGATCGCACAGGAGCTGCAGCGTTCGGGGCGTCAGGTGACCCTGTCGGTGGGCGAGCACATCCGGGCGCCGCGCGTCTATCGCGGCAAGGACCTGGAATGGTGGATGGACGCCGTCGGCGTGCTCGACGAGCGCTACGACGAGGTAGACGACATCCGGCGGGCGCGACGGGTTCCTTCGCTGCAGCTTGCCGGCACGCCCGACCGCACCACCCTCGACCTCAATGCGCTGGTCGGCCTCGGCGTCAGGCTCGTCGGCCGTCTCGCCGGCATCACCGAAGACGGCAAGGCCCAGTTTGCGGGGTCGTTGCGCAACATGTGCGCGCTTTCCGATCTCAAGATGGCCCGGCTGCTCGACCTGATCGACGAATGGGCGCGCGCCAACGGCCTGGACGCTACGGTCGGGCCGCCGGATCGCCTGCCGCCGACCCGTGTCGAGGACGACCCGCCGCTCGGCCTCGACCTCGCCGGAGGCGCGATCAGGACGATCATCTGGGCCACCGGCTACCGGCCGGACTACTCCTGGCTGGAGCTGCCGGTCCTCGACCGCAAGGGCCACGTCCGTCACGACGGCGGTGTTGCGGAACATCCGGGCATGTACCTGATGGGGATGCAGTTTCTGCGCCGCCGCAAGTCTTCGCTGATCGACGGCGCCGGCGACGACGCGCGTGATCTCAGCGACCATCTGGCCTCGTATCTCAGGCAAAATTCAAAGTGCTAGCCGACGCAGGCCCGTAGCAGTAGTTGCACAGATACCATCGATTCAGGGCAGCGGGATCGGCTCGTCGCTGAGTGTGCGCAAGTAGGCGATCAGGTTGACCCGTTCGGTATCGTCCGGGACACCAGGAGTCTCCATCTTGACGCCCGGCGTGGTGAGCATGGGCCCGAAGAGATATCTGTTCAGGTCCTCGTACGTCCATACACCCTCCCAGCCCAGCAACGTGTCGGAGTAACGCATATTTGCCACAGATGCTTTGTCGCGGCCGACGACGCTCCACAAGTTCGGTCCTATTTTGTTCCCTCCCCGTGGCTCGACGTTGTGGCAACTGGTACACCGGCGGGTGAAGTAGGTTCGGCCTTTCTCGACATCGGCAGTAGCCAACTTCATCGAGATTGGGGCTGGTGTTGGCAAGACGACGCCGTGCGACAAGAGATAGTCGGCAACTTCGCGTTGCCCCCTGCTTTTTGCCAGATGGAGCGGTGTCTTGCCGTCCATTGTCTTCGCATTCACGTCTGCGCCGGCCTCGACCAGTGCCTTCACGCAGTCGAGACAATCGAGAGTGACGGCGACATGAAGGGCGAATTCGCCACCACGGTTGGAATTTGGATCTGCGTCCCGCTCCAGCAACAGCTTTAACAGATCGATCTTGCCTGTCCCTACAGCCGCCATCAGCGGGGGACCACCAGTCGTCTGGGCGTTGACGTCCGCACCACGTTCTATGAGCAGTTTTGCCGCTTCGACGTGGCCCATCCAGACCGCAAAATAGAGCGGCGTTGCGGTTCCATCACTCTCATCTATACCGGCGCCTGCATCGAGCGCCGCCGTGATCGCCGCGACATCGCCGTTCATGGCGGCGTCGTGAATGTCGGCGGCATGCGATACAATCGGGATGTGTGCGAGCAGTAGTGGAATGAAAAGCAAGGACATGCGCATTTGGCATCTCCCAAGGCAAACCGCGGTACGCGTCACGCTTTCAAGACGGCAAAGTCTACCTCAAAATCCCCGATCGAGACAACGCCCGCATCGCGACGCTATGAGAAACAAGCCGCCAACTTCCTCGCCTCCGTGATCCTGCAATCATATTCCCAAATGCAATTTCGGCTTCCAGAAGGGGCGGAACAACTCGATCTTGGGACAGCGGTTCATCACCACTTTCAAGCCCGCTTCCTCTGCCAGCCGGGCGGCAGCGTCGTCGCGCACTCCAATCTGACCCCACAGAACCTTGGCATTGATTGCGATGGCCTCCTGCGCGACCTCCAGCAGATCTTCGGAGCGGCGAAAAACCTCAACCATATCGACCGGCCGGTCGATGGCCGCCAGTGACGGGTACACCTTGAGCCCTCGAATTTCCTCCAGACCGGAACTGGGGTTGACCGGGATCATGTCATAGCCGGTTTCGTGCAGCACCCTGAGAACACCATAGGAAAACTTGGTCTTGTCGGGGCTCGCCCCCACCATCGCGATGGTTTTGACCGACTTCAGAATGTCTTGCAGATAAGCCTCCGAATAGGGCTCATCATGATTCATATGGGTCATTTCTTTGCTTCCAACGGGGTCGCAATATCGGCTTTCAATTCATGTGCGGCCAAGGGATCAAGGAAGGGGTTGCGATAGAGCTTGTCGTGGCTTTCAACGCCGACCTCCAGCGTGCAGTCGCTCAGAGGGCGGGCGACGCAGAGGATTATGTAGCCATTGTTGATCTGGCGGTTGTTCAGCGCCCGCTGCGCCTTTTGATCGACTTTGCCGCTGATCATCTTTGCCGCGCAGCTTATGCAGCCGCCATACTTGCACCCGTAGGGCAGGTCCACGCCCTGCTCGCGCAAGCTTTGCAAGAGGGGCTTGCGGTGATCGACGTCAAAGGCCGCACCGCCTTGATTGGCGAGAGTGATGGTGAAGCGGGTCATACCCAGATGTCGCTCGTGCAATCACCGCCGGGATAACGGGTTTCGTGGCAGCGGCTCGGTCCATTTGGTTCCTTGCCAAAATCAACGACAAACAGCGGATCAATTTCCATGCCGCCGTTTTCCGTATCGCAATTGACCATCAGCATGCATCCGCCATTGGTGCGGATTTCCGGATAGAACTGATTGTCCCAGGTCGAGAAGAGCGAGGTCGTCACATAGAGACGCTTGCCGTCGAGGCTGAGCTGTATCATCTGCGGCCCGCCTGTCACTTTCACGCCATTGACCTCGGGTGCACGGCCGAGAAGCCCGCCCATCCACACTTGTCCGGTAAGCTTGGCGTTGTGGGGGTCCGAGATGTCGTACTGACGGATGTCGCCATGCAGCCAGTTGCACAGATAGAGGTATCTGTCGTCCATGCTGAGCAGAATGACTGAGATCACGCCCGGTATTGGTATCGGCCATTCCGGATGCGGCTCATTGCCGACATCGACAATTTTTTCCCATTGCCAGTCACCCGCCGCATCCTTCCACCAATGGATGATGTTTGCAGAGAGGGCCGCGCCAACAAAGCCGTGACTGCTGTCGGGATTATGATGGAACCGCACTTCCAGTGGGATCAAGCCATCTTCACCGAGATAGAACGTTTGCTTCGGCTCCTTCTTTTCAAAATCCCACAAATGGATCTCTCGGCCATATTTCAGATGGCCAACCTCTTCCAGGTCAAAGCCAGGCATAAAGGTATTCGGCGCGGCCCATTCCGAGCTGACCATTACGTTGTGTCGCGGCTGGTACCAGAAATCATAGCCAAACTTGATACTGCCCATGGAGTTTTCCCAACGGCCGACGATCTCGAACTCCTTGCTGAGTTGCAGATAGCCGCCGGGGGCATTGCCTTGAGCGTCGCCAAGCATGGAAACGATGATGTCCGAGCCGAGGCAATGCACTGTGTGTGGTGCCGACAGATTGGTCCTGGCTTTGATTTCAGCGCCGTCTATGACCTTGAACAGTGTCGGATTGCGCGGATCGGTACCGCAATCGACAATATGCAGATTGGACGAGCGCACACCCGGCACAATCAGATATTTCCGCTCCATGCTCGCATCGCCATGGCACGACGAACAGGCATTCCAGCCCGAGTGATGAAGCTCATCGCCAATACCCGGCATTTGCAAACGTGAAATGACCTGGCTGTAGGTCGAACTCTCCGGGTCGACATCGATGGTGCACAGATAGTCCGGCTTCTGAATGCCGGTGCCGGTGTAGATGGCAATCGTATAGAGCAGCTTTTCGCGAGGTGCCGTCATCGCCTCGGCAGGAGAAGCATAGCCCGGTCCACAGCAATGATTGGTCATGGGTACTTCCCTTTGAACAGATCACTGGCCAGCCCCAGGGGGCAAGCTGGAATGTTAGTGCATGCTTGCCGTTGGCGCTACGGCCGCGGTGGCCGGCGAAGCGCACCCGTACAATCCGGCGACAGGGCGCCTTCCTCAAACGGCGGCCTCGATTGGCTCGGCAAGCTTCGGGTTTGCGCGCGCAGCGATCAGGCAGCCGGCGACGATCAGGCACGCTCCTGCCAGCGTGGTCCAGGCTGCCGCCTCGCCAAAGAAGAACCAGCCGAGTGCGATCGCCCAGATGAAGGCCGAGTATTCCGTTGGGATCAGATATTGCGCTTCGGCGCGGGCGTAGGACCAGCTCATCAGGAATTGGCCGCTGAGCGACAGGACCGTCACGCCGGCCAGAGGAAGCCAAAGATTGGCCGGCAAGGCGACCGCGAGCCACGGTGCGGCGCAGCCGAGGACGATTGCATTGGCAAGGCTCTGGAAGAACATGATCTCGATTGGTTTGGCCAACAGCGCCTGTTGCCGGGCGAGCACCAGATTGTAGCCGTAGAACACAGTCGACATAAGCACCGCTGCCGTGCCAAGCAGGGCATCTTGCGAATAGCTTTCCTGCCCAAACTGGCCGGCCATTATGATCGCCACGCCCGCGATGCCGGCCATCGATGCCCAGATGGCCTGCCGCCGGATTCGTTCGCCCAGCAACAGCGCGGCGAGGAAAAGCGCGAACAAGGGCGCGACGAAGCTAAGCCCGATCGCCTCCGCGAGCGGCAGCCTCGCGAGCCCCCAGAAGAACGATAGCAGAACGATACAGATAACCGCGGCACGCAACGCATGCAGCCTCAGCACCGAAACGGTTGGCCGCGAGCGCGGCCCTGCCGACCACCCTGCGCCCGCGACTGCAGTGGCGAGCATGCTGCGCCACAGCACCGTATTGTAGACGCCTATGGCGATAACCAGGGTCTTCATCGCCGCATCCATCACGGACAGGAGGAAGATCGCGAGCGCGCATACAAGCACCGGGATCATCGGGGAAACGGTGCCTGTCTGGCTGGATATCTTCACGGCTTCACTCATGTGACGGATTGCAGCCGATATCGCAGAGCAAGCGGCAGGGCCAGATGGCAGCTCCCTCGATATGGCGGTCCAATACAGACCAGCGGTAGCATCGTGCCCGGAAGATGTCCTGGGAGCGCGGAGCGTCTTCATCGTGGCGGCTGGCTTGATGGCGCAAAATTGGAGTCTGCACGCTGCTCACTGGCAACGAATGATGTGGCCGAACGTTTGGCAGAAGCGGCGTCGAGAACCCGATGGCGCGCTGGCCGGAAGACAAGTCCGAGGTTGGCGACCCCGGAGGATTTCGCGCTTCTTGGCCGTGCAGGCGATAGGATCGCCAGGGGAGAAGGAAATGGCTGAAGGTCATACCAAACCAAGCGGGCCGGATCTGGTGCAGGGCATCCCTTTCTCCGAGCTTGCCGATGGCGGAAAGCTGTTAGGTCATTGCGGCGATGAACAGGTGCTGCTGGTGCGCCGTGGGAGCGAGGTCTTCGCCATCGGGGCGACTTGCACACATTACGGCGGGCCGCTCGTCGACGGTCTTGTGGTGGAGGATACCGTTCGGTGTCCCTGGCATCACGCATGCTTCGATTTGCGCACGGGCGAGGCCCTACGCGCGCCCGCTTTCAACCAACTCGCCTGCTGGTCGGTGGAACTGCGCGATAACAGGATATTCGTCGGCGAGAAGCGCAAGCGGACAGCGCCGAAGCAGCGCGGTGGCAACTCCGGCCGGGTTCCAGAGAAAATCGTCATTGTCGGCGGTGGCGCGGCCGCGTTCGCAGCGGCCGAAAGACTGCGGCGCGAACAGTATCAAGGCAGCATCGTCATGGTCAGCAGCGATGCAGCGCCGCCGGTTGATCGGCCCAATCTTTCCAAGGACTACCTCGCCGGCAAAGCGCCGGAGGATTGGGTGCCACTTCGCGGAGAAAGCTTTTACGCAAAGAACAATATCGACCTGCGTCTCAATGCCAGTGTCGCCGGTGTCGATGCACGTTCTGCCGAAGTTGTACTCGCCGATGGGGAGCGGGCTCCCTTCGACAAGCTGCTGCTTGCGACCGGAGCCGAACCGGTGCGCCTGACCATCCCCGGCGCCGACCAGCCCCACGTCCACTCGCTGCGCTCGTTCGCCGATTGCAAGGCGATCATCGCACAAGCCACTACTGCGCGCCGCGCCATCGTGCTTGGCGCCAGTTTCATTGGCCTGGAAGTTGCCGCGGCCCTGCGCTCGCGCGATATCGAAGTTCATGTCGTGGCGCCGGACAAGCGACCCATGGAGCGGGTCCTGGGTCCGCAAATGGGCGACTTCGTCCGCGCCCTCCATGAGGAGCATGGTGTCGTATTTCATCTCGAGGACGCCGCGAGCAGCATCAACGGTAGCACGGTGAAACTCACCAGCGGCAAAACATTGCCGGCGGACCTCGTTGTCGCCGGCATCGGTGTGAAACCGCGGACGGGGCTCGCCGAAAGGGCTGGGCTCAGCCTCGATCGCGGTGTCGTGGTGAACGCTTTTCTAGAGACAAGTGCACCCGGGATCTTCGCGGCCGGCGACATTGCGCGCTGGCCAGATCCTCACAGTGGCGAGAACATTCGGGTCGAGCATTGGATCGTTGCCGAGAGGCAGGGGCAAACAGCGGCGCTCAACATGCTCGGCCATCGTGAGAAATTCGTCGCCGTGCCCTTCTTTTGGAGCCAGCATTACGATGTTCCCATCAACTATGTCGGCCATGCCGAACAATGGGACGAGATCGCGGTCGATGGAGATATCACAGCCAAGGATTGCCTGCTGCGCTTCAAGCGCAAAGGGCGCCCACTGGCTGTCGCGTCGATCTTCCGCGACGTTGAGAGCCTCGAAGCCGAACTGGAAATGGAGCGTCAGATGACCTGACGGAGCGCTCCGCGAAGACCTCCGTCACGGCCACATACCGCGCGCGACCCGAAGGACTGGGAGCGATGAGGCGCCATGTAAATGTCGGAGAGCTTACTTACCCGCCAAAGTGAGAGTAGCCACCCCCTACCTCTGCGCCACCACCTGCCTGAACACGGCCTTCTCCACCTCCGGCTCAAGCGACTCCGCGAACGATGTCGCCAGATGATGGCGGTCGCGGTAGGCGATCTTGCCGTTGATGTACACGTGGCAAATGGTGGCGTCGCAGAACTGGTCGGTCATGTCGATGTAGCTGGCGTTGGGGACGCTGCGTACGATCTCGCGCTCCACCGCGGCCGTTGCGTCGTTGGCGGCGTCGGTCCGCTTCTGGTCGCAGAGCGAGGGCGCTTCGCCTCGCCACAGCGCTCTGGCCACGCAGGTGTCGACATGCTCTTCGTTGAACGGCACGTCGCGGATGAAGGCGACTTTCAGCCCGGCCTGGCTGAACGCTGAAAGCGTCGCCCGCAGGCCATCGCGCCACCGAGCGTCCTGGTCGGCTGGGATCTGGGCGTCGGGCGACATCTTGCGCGAACTCGCCAGCGCGATCTCCGAGATCACCACCAGGCTCGGCCGCGCCGCGATGATCTCCTTGATCGACTGCGCGCGCCATTGATCGCACTCGGTGTAGTCGCGCTTCAGCTTGGTCACCCACACCGTCAGCTGCGAGGCCCGGCAGGACGATTTGAGCCAGGTGACCACCTTGGCGTCGTTCTTCCTGGCCGCTGCGATCAGTGGCGTCGACCAGTGGTCGGCATGCGAATCGCCGAACAGCGCGATCGTGCGCGGCGCGTTCTTGTCGCCGAACTCGCAGGGCTTTGGCGTCACCGTCTCGTAGTCGAGCACGCAGCCGACCTTGGCGCGCGCAGTGGAGGGGCGCGCCGCACTCTCGGCAATGCTGCGCTGCACCGGGTCGAGGTCGCTGACGGCGAGCCGCGCATTGGCATAAGCGGCTGCGACGCCGGTGCCGGTCAGGAGGACGGCCGGCACCAGCGCCCGCGCCGCACTGGCCATAAGCCAGCCATTGCGGCGGATCGGGTTCTCGATGACATGATAGGTGAAGAGGGATAGTGCCAAGGTCAGTGCCATGCAGCCGACGCGTTGCAGCGGCGTCAGATCGGGCACCAGCATCGACGCATAGACGATCACCGGCCAGTGCCAGAGATAGAGCGAATAGGACAGCTTGCCGACCCATTGCAGCGGCGGCAGCGCCAGTGCGGCACTCGGGCCGCTGCTGGCGCGCAGCTCGGCATTGGCGGCACCGGCCAGCAGCAGCATCACCGTGCCGGCCACCGGCGCCAGCGCCATGAAACCGGGGAAGGGCGCCTCCTCGGTGAAGCTGAGATAGGCGCCGGCGATCAGCGCCAGACCCAGCCACGCCAGCGGCGCGCCGAGCTGCGGGCGCTCGCGCCAGAAACGTGCCGGCACCATGGTGGCGAGACCGCCGGCGGCGAATTCCCAGGCGCGCAGCGGCGAGAAATAGAACGCCCAGGGCTGCGCCACCGTGGTCAACCAGGCGCAGACGGCGAAAGAGACGAGGCCAACGAGGCCGATCACCAGCATCGCCGCGCGCTTGCCGGGGGCGAGCCATGCCGCCAGCATCAGCAACGCCGGCCAGGCCAGATAGAACTGCTCCTCCACCGACAGCGACCAGAAATGGATGAACGGGTTGCTGGTCGCATCCGCGGCGAAATAGTCGAACGACCAGCGGATCAGCCACAGATTGATCATGTAGGCCGAGGCGAACATGGCGCCCTTGGAATAGAGCGACTGCTCTTCCGGCGACAGCACGAAGGCGCCGGCCACCAGCGTGGCGAGGATGACGAACAGCGATGCCGGGAGCAGCCGCCGCGCGCGCCGCGCATAGAAGCGCCAGAGGTTCAGCCGCCCGGTCTCGGTGATCTCGGTGAGCAGATGTTTTGTGATAAGGTAGCCGGAGATGACGAAGAAGATGTCGACGCCGGTAAAGCCGCCGGAGAGCGACGTAAGGCCGAAATGGAAGGCGATCACGCCCGCCACCGCCACGGCGCGCAAGCCTTCGATATCAGGCCGGAACGATGCTGACACGATTGTTGAACCTCGCGCTGGTGCATGACCCCGAACCGATGGTCCGCACCGGCGAGAAACAGCTCGCCGGGGATCACACGTGCTGCAGCGCCTCCGCGCGCATCGAACGCGCGGCACCACAACCGTTGACAGCCCGCCCGTGTCAAGACTCGCGCCTATGGCCAGATACCGCAATGCAACATATTTAACGCAGTGCAACATAAGTGGAGATGGCGAGGCGCGGCGCCCCTACCTCGCCCCTTGTGGGAGAGGTCGGATTGCCAGCCGATTTGTCCTTCACAATTCGGCTGGCAATCCGGGTGAGGGGTACGCTTGGCGCCAAGCTGGAACACCCCTCATCCGTCTTGGCGCTGCGCGCCGATCCACCGCCCTGGGCGAGTCACTTGCCTCGCCCGCCCTTCGGGCCCCACAGGGGGAGAAGGAAAGGGCCGTTGCGGCCCGTGTTGCCCGCATCCGCCGCATCGGCTATGCAGCGCCAGCCAATGTCGGCGCAAAACGGAGCCCATCATGACCGACACCACCATCCTCAAATTCGGCGCCGTCGACAATGCCGAGGCCGGCGACCTCGCGGGCTGGGTGGTGGTCGAGGGCAAGCCGACGATGAAGACCGCCGTCCAGCACACCACCGCCGACGGCAAGGTGATGTCCGGCACCTGGCAGGCGACGCCAGGTACCTATCACGCGACCTACACCGACTATGAATTCGTGCACATGATCGCGGGCCGCATCATCATCACCCCGGACGGCGGCGCGCCGGTCGAGGTCGGGCCTGGCGATGCTTTCGTCGTCGAAGCCGATTTCAAGGGCACCTGGAAGATCATCGAGCCGGTGACCAAGCATTTTGTCGTCAGGGTCGACTGATCCGCGGCCGCGCCCCCAGGCAGCCGAGCGAGGCGCAGGGCAGGCCCGAGTTGAGACGATATACAGCCCGCTGAATATTAGGCGAGGCTAAACGCACATCTCATGATCCCGGTAAAGTAACTGAGACAGAGCGCCCCGCCGAGTACGCCTCAATCCCAAAAAATGGCGGGCATCTCTGCCCGCCATTTCCATTGGCAAGAGCCGGCGGCTAGTTTGCGCCGCCCAGCTGCTTGGTCATCTTGCAGAACTCGTCATGCGCCTTGGCAATGGCCTCGTCGCCGCATTCCTTCGTCATGCCGGCGCGATCCTCTTCCTTCATCGCCAGCCAAGCGACCTTGAATTCTTCCGCCGGTCTCATGGTCTTCATGTCGGCATCGGTGAAGAAGGGCGTCATCTTCGCCGGGTCGTCGAGCGCCGAGGTTCCGGTGCTGCCGCCCGCAAGGGCTGCACCGCTCATCATCGTAAGCGCCATCGCGCCCGTGCAAAGCATCTTGATGTTCATGATCAATTCCTCTTGTTGCTTTTCAGATCGTCAAAGCGACCAGGGGAGGAACGGGTCGTTTGCAAAAGGGTTCCAAATACTTTTCAAAACGGAGTATGAAATTTTAAAAGATTATTGATTGAGAAAATGCTTTTCTATTGTAAACTGGTGACCGCTGCTGAAGCTCGATGGTCCTGCGGGTAGGCGCGGGTGTTGCCCCGCGCTTCTGCCTTGGCGGAACCTATCATCATCTCAGCCTGTTGTGTCGCAGGAAGGCGGCCCATGCCCCTCACTGTCCGAACAACGCTCTGCGAAATTCGCGACGACCTGCATGCCCTGCGCAAGACGGTGGCGGCGCGCGGCCAGATCCAGAAGATCCAGGCTATCGACCCGCTGATCGGTGTTGCCGAAGCAGAGGCGGTGCATGCCATCCCGGCGCATCGATCTGGGACAATGATCCCGAAGGTCAGCCTGACCATCAACGCAAGCGAACACCAACGGAAAGAACAATCGCAATGAACATCAAGGAGATGACGCGGCCGGAATGCGTTGCCCTGTTGAAGTCGACCAGGCTTGGCCGCCTAGCCTGCGTCAGGGACAACCGGCCTTACGTGGTGCCGATCCACTTTGCCTTCGGCGACAACGCCATTTTCAGCTTCTCTCTGCCCGGCAAGAAGGTCGAATGGATGCGGGAGAACCCGCATGTCTGCCTGCAGGTCGACGATGTCGGCGGCGACGGCTGGAAGAGCGTCGTCGTCGATGGCCTGTTCGAGGACTTGCCGAGGGCGCCGGAGGTCGACAACACGATTCCCGCCGTCGACCAGCAGCTTCCCAAGTCGAACCATGACCGGGAGTTTGCCTGGTCGCTGCTGCAGAAGCATGCCAACTGGTGGGAGCCCGGCGCCCTGAATCTGGGCGGCGCAACGCCGGCCATTTCGGGCAGCCATCTGTTCTATCGGATCAAGATCGAGGCCATCTCCGGACGGCAGGCGTTTCAGTAGGTGGCATCCCGGCGAGGACCATCGAAGGCGGAAGGCGCAAAAAACCCGCATTCCAGAGGGGACTTTGGAAGCGGGCTCTTTAGACACCAAACGCTCGGGTGTTCGATGTGTCTATCAACACGTCACCCAGGCGTTTGTTCCCATTCGCGGCATGGTTAGTCGATGACCTGCACGATCCTGCGTGTATCCGGGTCAACCAGCACCGTACGATCTTGAACGACGACGTACTTGTATTTCACGTCGGGCACGTCGATCGTATGAAGTTCAACCGTGTCGGGCAGAGGCGAACCGACATTGAGTTCCACGCCGAGCAGGCTGACCGACGCAAGCTTCTGCTTGTGCACGTATTCGCGTATGACGGTCTGCTGTTCGGGAGCAATCACGATGACGTCCTCTGCAACGGCCGCACCAATACCGGCGACCAGAACAAACCCGGCGGCGGCAGCGATAAGATAATTCTTCATTGTAAACTCCTGTGAGCTTCGCCTTTGGATCGTCGCGGGCGACTGGCTTGATAGTCCCGTTATGGCGAGCCCATGGAGCTAACTCTGGCCGCTGCCTATCGTTCCCATCAGCGCCGTCTAAATGATCAGCCCGCTCGGATAGTCCGGTTGGCGCCATGCTCGAATCTTCGCCCATGCCGAAGGTTCGCATGTTGATGGTGGGAATGCCGTCAATCGGAATAATTCGGCTGGGAGGCTCGTTAATTCCTCAGACGATGGCGGATTAAGACTCTGCCTTCATTGAAGCCGCCAGACAGGCTGCGGCTTGTTCTGGCCCAACTCGGAGGGAACCAGAGATGAAAACGGCTGTTTCGACCCCTTTCACAAGACGGATCGTCGTCGCAGGGCTGGCAGTGACCGCCGCGACGACGGCTGTATTGTCGGCGGACAACGCGCACGCGCAGGACGAGCAATCCACGCCTGAGAAAAGTCTGTACGAACGGCTGGGTGGCGTCTTCGCCATCGCAGCGGTGGTGGATCACTTCAGCGACGCCGTCGTGAAGAATCCCATCGTCGGCAAGAAGTCCAAGAACCCGCAGCTGCGGAAATGGCACACCAAGAACCTGGAAAGGCTGCCCGGCCTCAAGTTCATGCGCACGCTGTGGGTCTGCGACGTTTCTGGTGGACCCTTCAAATTCACGGCCACCAAGCCTGGCACGACGCCGCTCGGCCTTGAGGAGGCGCACCGGGACCTGCGGATATCTCCCGCGGAATTCGATGAGGTCGCAGCGGAACTCGGACGGACCCTGGACCACTTCAAGGTTCCGAAGGCCGAGAAAACCGAGGTCCTGGCAGCCTTCGCCGCGCACAAGGACGAGGTCACCGCCGGCTACGTCAAGAAGGGCTGAAGTCCCCTGTGTTTCCGCGTTCCAGGGTCATGAGGAACGATCGGACGGATGATTCCGGTCGCGCAACAAGGTGCGATCCCGAGAGATTTTCCAGGAGGCAACAAAAACCCGCGCCTCTGACGGAGGGCGCGGGCCAATCGGGCGGAGTGCGGGAACGAAGAGGTCCCGGACTCGTCGATGATCTTCGCGGTTTAGTACCAGCGTCCACGGCCGTAGAAGCCGCCGCCTAGCAGAAGAACGATAAGAACTATGACCAGTATTGTGGTGATATCCATATAGGCCATGCGCCTCCTATGTGCGTGATTGATGCCTGTCCTAAACCGATCGGTCTAACGCAAGCCAAAAAAGCTGAGTATCAATAGTACGATAACTACGGCGCCGACCAGCCAAATAATGCTATTCATAACGGCCTCCCTTTACCTCGAGATGCCATGGCGAAAACTATTGTCAATAGACGCAACGACTGTGCAGCGTTTTTGTTCCAACGCGTTGAATTTATAGTTCGGCAGAGTGCCGACAGTCGGTTTCCAGGACGGAGCTACCCGACTCTGAGAGGATGCGGGCCAATCAGCACCGTCTGAAGCCGCGCCGCGCCGGTCATTCCCGGAGCTTTGTTCCTCGATCAACGAGAAAGAAGGCGCTCGAGTTGGCTGCTGAGTTCGTCAAAGCTGAACGGTTTGCGAAGGACGGCACGGTTGCTGAAGCCTTCGCGCATGTCGCGACCGCTGTTACCAGTCGAATAGATGAAGGGCACACCGCGCTCGGCAAGCGCGTCGGCCACGGCATTGCTGTCGTCGCCATCCAGATTCATATCCAGCATGGCGGCATCGAAAACCTGCGCTTCGATCAGGGCGATCGCCTTTTCGATCGTGGCGGCTGAGGTGACGGACTCGCATCCAAGATCGCCCAGCATGTCCTCAATCATCATCAGGACCAGAATTTCATCCTCGACAACGAGGATGCGGCGGCCAGAAAGCAGTTTATCCATCACGAGTTCCCGGTACCGGAATGTTCATCGTGCAGATCAACCCGTCCGGGCGATAGTCGAGTTGCACAGTGCCTTCGAGCTCGTGGGTCAGGCCGCGCTCGATCACGCGCGAACCGAACCCCTTTCGCAACGGCGGCGTAATCTTCGGCCCGTCCTTCTCTTGCCATGACAGGACCAGTCGGCGGCCCTCCGAGGTCGGCTCGATCGTCCAGTCGATCCGGATCGAACCCTTGTCATTGGAAAACGCACCATACTTCACCGCATTGGTCGCGAGTTCGTTGAACGCGATGCCAAGTGCCAGGGCCGCCCTTGTCGAGAGGCGGATGTTCTCGCCGGTAATCACCAGGCGCTCCGCCCGACCGTCGGTGACGCCGAACGGTTCCAGGGCATCGTGGAGGACATCGAGCAACCCGGCGCTGTGCCAGTTTTCGCGCGTCAGCAAATTGTGCGACCGGGAAAGCGCAAACAGCCGCGACTCGACGGCCTCGCGGATCACCTTTGGATCGGAATTCGCTCGCGATGCCTGCCAGACGATCGACTGCACCGTTGCAAGCATGTTCTTCACGCGATGGTTCAATTCGTCGATGAGCATCCGCGATTGCGCCTGCTCCTCCTTGTGTCTGGTGAGATCGACGAAGGAGGTAAAATACTGGACGATGGCGCCGCTCCTGTCGCGGACAGGATTGACGAAAAGGGCCGCCCAGAATTCGCTGCCATCCTTGCGCCTGTAAAGGATTTCCGTGCTCGCCTCCGAATTGGCTTCGAACTCCGCCTTGATACGTTTCAGCGCTCCGGCGTCGGCGCCGTCCGCCATCAGGAAATTGAAGGACTGACCCAGGACCTCTTCCCTGGCGTATCCGGTCAGGGCGAGGAACGCGTCATTCGCAAAAATGATCGGATTGCCGGGTTCCTTTGCATCGGTGAAAACCATGGCCATTCTGGTTGTCTCGGCGGCAACAACGAACGGGCCAAGGTCGTGCTGAAAGCCCTCGACTTCGGCTTCGGCGTCCTTCTGCTGTTCGGACTTGTCAGGCATCGTAACCATTGATCCTAATCAAGGCGCAGCACCAAAAACCCGCGCGAAAGGGGGGTCCACATGGATTGAAAAGCCCGCGCCGTCACCAGCGCGGGCTCGTACTTTATCAGTAGGGCGAATTGCACTGCCGACGAGGGCCGTAGTTGGGCTGGAACGTGTTGTCCGAAGCGCGATAGCTCCGGTACCGATCGTAGCACCACTCCACATGGGCATCACCGCCGCGATAGACACGGCTCTGGTTGTTGTTGATGATCGCACTGGTGATCAGCGCGCCGGTGGCGAAGGCCGCCAGCGGGAACCAGTAGTCGCCATGACGGCGATAGCCGCGATGGTAGTCACGATAGCCGCGATGGCCATTCCAGTAGGCGCCATCATTTTGCGAAAAATTGCGATTGCGGTTGACGCTCCGGTGCTTCCTCCACGGCTTGTGATCGATCGCCTGCACATCAGACGAGGCGGAAGGCGCTTGCGGCTGGAATATCCCGGCAGCGCCGGCAGGCCCGGCAGCGGCGGCCGCGAACGATACTGACAATGTGGCCGCCAGCAAACCCGATACGATCTTGTTCATTTTTCCTCCTTGAAGGGTGGTTGACGTCCCTATGGATTTAAAACGATTTAACCGCATTATGGTTCCGCCCGGTGCTGGAAGGGCCGCGCCGGCAATATCAGATCGCCTTTCGAAAGTTCGAGGCCAAAAGGAAGCCCACCGGCTTTGACACCGATGGGCTGCGCTTCATCGCTGAAGCGGTCCTAGAGCGGCGAGTGTGTCAGCCGCCGCTGGCGGGTGCAGCCGGGGCCGGTGCGGGTTCGGCAGGCGCCGGTGCGGGTTCGGCAGGCGCGGGAGCCGGCGCGGCAGGCGCCGGTTCAGCCGGAGCGGGTGCAGCCGGAACGGGTGCGGCAGGCGCTTGGGCCGCAGGCGCATCAACCTTCACGTTGACGTCACCCCCGCCGCCCCCAGGCATGTGGACGATACCCGTGGCAAACAGCAATACGACTATTGCGACGATTGCCACGATGACGGCGATAACTGTGGTGCCACCTCCGCCTCCGCCTGAATTGATAACAGTTGGGCCGTCAGCCATAATTTATCTCCTTTTCAGATTACAAAAAATCCAAGCGTTTCAGACGCAAGCCCAAAATAGCGGTGCGACTATCACCGCAAATGCTTCTGCCCAGGAGCTTTCCCAAGAATCGCTCGAAGATAAACGGACGACATCGGCTTCCGTTCCTTGAAGGGACGACTGGCCAAAGAAGTTCCATTGCGAAGGTCTTCCTGAGGATGCTTCATACAGGCTTTGATGCTAGCTCGACAGGCATGCCGCCGGGTACCCGGCCTCCCGTTTGGTTTCCTTTCCAAACGGGCAGCGCGGCCCGATAGTTCCGAACACTCAGGCGCTCGACACGGGGAAGCGGCAGCGGATTGGTTCCAGGGGTGGCTGAGCAGGCCCGAATGTCGCGGAAGGCTACGCCGCCCGCGGAATGCGCGAGATGAATGTCGCCCTGGTCACCGAAACGCTGGTGCCGTCGATGTCGCTGATGACCTCGATCTTGGCCTCCAGCTGCTTGACCAGTGCCTCGACGATGGCTGTTCCGAGGCCCACGCTCGGCACTTCGCCGGCCGCCTTGCCCGCGCCATTGTCCGAGACCGTCAGCTTCCAGTCGCTGCCGTCGGTCTCGTAGGTCACCTGGATCAGCGCCTTGGCCTTCTCCAACGGGAAGGCATATTTGATCGCGTTGAGGACAAGCTCGGTGACGATCAGGCCGAGGCTCACCGCCTTCTGCGAGTCTATCCTGCCGCCTTGCGCCGTGACGTTGACCTTGATCGGCTGGTCTTCACCGACCATCGACGAGGCCAGGCTGCTGCACAGCTTCGACAGGTAGGACACGACGTCGATTTCCTCGATGCCGGTCGAGGTGTGGAGATGACGCTGCACTTCGGCCACCGACAGCACCCGCTGATGGGCGTCCTTCAGGTGCTGGCGGGTTTCCTCCGAGGTGACCGAGCGGGCCTTCAGCAACAGGATGCTGGCGATGATCTGCAGGCTGTTGGCAACCCTGTGCTCCATCTCGCGCAGCAACACGTCCTTCTGTCGCAGCAGCTCTTCGGTGCGGCCGAGAAGCTCTTCCTTTTCCTTCTCGATCGAACGGCGGGCCGTGATGTCGTTGAAGGCGAGCAGGATGGTAGTGGCCGAACTGTGGTCGTAGAGCACCTTTCGCGCGTTGAGCAGCATCGTGCGCTGGCCGATATTGGGGAAATCATGCTCGACCTCGAAGCCGTCCATGGCGGTCTTCTCGGGGATGATCGTCTCCAAAAGCAGGCGCAGTGCCGGAATGTCCCACTGGCCATCGCCCAGCGCATAGAGCAGCGATCCGTGCGTCTGAGCGGGATCGACCTGGAAGGTCTGGTAGAAGGAGCGGCTGGCCGCCAGCACGCGAAACTGCTCGTCGAGCACGAGGAAGGGTTCGACGATCGTATTGACGATCGCCTGCGCCAGGGTCTGCGCATCTTCGATATTGGCAATGGGGTGGAACATGGCTTTAAGCCGGTCCGGGGGAGTTTTGCCCCGCTTCTTCCACCTATTACACCGTTGCCGGGCCTCTGTCGCGAATTGAATCGATCCGCCAGTGCCAGCCTGCCTTCTCCCTCTTGGGGGGCGAGCAGCCGGATCAGGTCATGCAGACACCGATCGGTGGCGCCCCTCCACATGTTCCCCGCCGGGGTTTCGGTCTGATCCTGCTATCGGACCTAAGTCTGAGTGCCGCGCGAAAAGGTCTGCAGTGTCATATCGCCCGGAACCTTGGGGCCCAGTACTCGTTCCCAGAAGCAAGTTTTCAGGAGGAAAAGATGGATGAGAGCGTCGGTCAAGCTCGCTGGCTATTGGCGCCAGTTTTTGGAGTATGTATAATTTTCATGACGATTGGCGTCTTCTTTAGCTGATCTATGAAGATGCGTCTTAAGTATGGGTTAGATGCACCGGTATCTACACAGTAACGTCCCTTCCTGTGTCGATAGGGTTTGCCCGCGACCCGCCCCGGGTGGCGGGCGAAGCCTTGTGAGGCAGCACTATCCTGTGGAACGCAAACATTGCGCGCCGACTAAATATACCCGATCATGACCTTGCAGGGTGGAGGCATCAAGTGACGACCAGTCGTCGAGACCCGTCGGGCCCCGGGCTGGGGAGCATTCTTTCCGCTGCCACGGCCCCGCGCATGTCATTGCCCACCGTCGCGACTGTCGTGGCGGCGATCGCCGCTCTGTATTTCGGCCGCGAGGTTTTCCTGCCGATCGCCATCGCGCTGCTGCTGACCTTTGCGCTCGCTCCGGTCGTTTCCGCCCTCAAACGAATAGGCCTTCCTCGCACCCCTGCTGTCATCGTCAGTGTGCTCAGCGCATTCGCGGCACTCGCCCTGTTATCCTTCATTGTCGCATCGCAGGTCAGCGAACTGGCGCAGAACATCCCAGTTTACCAGACAAACATCCTGACCAAGGTCAGATCCCTCAAGGAGACCGGCGTCGGCGGCGGCATCGTTTCCAGATTGAGCCGCGTGGTCGAGCGCATCGGCCAGGAGATCGAGCGCCAGGAGCCGCAGCTGCCATCCGCTGCCGAGGCACCGAAACGCGAGCCCCTGCCGGTCGAGATCGTCGCCCGCGAAAGGCCGCTCGAAGTGCTGCAGAACCTGGTCGGCCCGCTGATCAGCCCACTGGCCTCGGCCGGCCTGATCATCATCGTCGTCATCTTCATGCTGCTGGAGCGGGAGGATCTACGCGACCGCTTCATCCGCCTTGTCGGCTATGGCGACCTGCATCGAACCACCCAGGCGCTTCAGGATGCCGGCACGCGGGTCGGCCAATATCTGCTGATGCAATTGGTGGTGAATATCGTCTACGCCATACCCATTACCATCGGGCTCTGGATCCTGGGCATTCCCAATGCACTGCTGTGGGGATTGCTGGCGCTCGCGCTGCGCTTCGTTCCCTATATCGGCCCGGTCATCGGAGCGCTGCTGCCGCTGTTCCTGGCGCTGGCGGTGGCGCCCGGCTGGTCGCTGCTGCTGTGGACCGCCGGGCTGTTCGTGGTCATGGAGATGCTCACCGGCAACGTAATAGAACCCTGGCTCTATGGCTCGCGCACCGGGCTGTCGCCGCTCGCCATCATCGTCGCGGCGATTTTCTGGACCTGGCTCTGGGGACCGCTCGGCCTGGTCCTGTCGACGCCGCTCACCGTCTGCCTGGTCGTGCTCGGCCGGCACGTGCCGCAGTTCGAATTCCTCGACGTCCTGTTCGGCAACGAGCCGGTGCTAGAGCCGCATGCCCGGCTTTACCAGCGGCTGCTGGCGGGCGATCCCGATGAAGCCACCGACCATGCCGAGGAAATGCTGGAAGAGAAGTATCTGGTCGAATTCTACGACAAGGTCGCCATTCCCGCCTTGCTGCTTGGCGAGCAGGATCGTGTCCGTGGAGTCATGGACGAGCAGCAGCGGCAGCAGGTGGCGGCCAGCGCGCTGACGCTCGTCGCCAATCTCGACGACAGCGCGCAGGAGGAAGCGGCCGAGGAGGATGAGCTGACCGCGACCGAAGACGCCAGCACGGCTGCGCAGAAAGCCGCGGCCGGGGAAGGCAAGGATGCAGAGGGCGAGGACGACATCGAGCTGCCCGACGGATCTGGCATGTCGGTGCTTTGCACCGGCGGGCGCGGCGAACTCGACGATGCCGCCGCCGCCATGCTGGCGCAGGTGCTGGAAGTCCAGGGCGCGACGGTGTCGAAGGCAAGCTTTACCGATATGGAGCCCGCCAGCATTCGCCGCCTCGAACTCGACGCCGTCGACAGCGTCGTGGTCGGCTTCCTCAATCGCGATTCCGTCAAGCACGCCCGTTTCCTGGTGCGCCGGCTGAAGCGCGCCAGGCCGGCGTTAAGGGTCGGCATCGTGTTCTGGTCGGAGGCCGGCAACAAAGACAGGCAATCCGCCGAAGCGCTGGCCGGCGACATCAACGCCGATTTCGTCGCCTATGGCATGGTCGACGCCGTGCTGGGCGCGCTGACCGACGCGCCGCCAGTCAAGCTCAAGCTCGCCGCGAAGCGTCGCCTGCGGCGACGCCCGCCCGCCCGCAAGAAGGCGGCTCTCGCTGTTGCCGGCTGAGGCCGCGGCGACGGGGCTGCAGGCCTAGCCGTCGTCGCGCGCGGACCATTGGATCCGGGCGTCACGGCTAGCAGAAAGCGACCTATTGGAAATTGAAATACAGCGCCGGCGGATACTGCGATCCGTCCGTAGCCGGCGCCGCCTTTGCGTCGGCAGGCGTGATCCCGCCCGTCGGTGTGTTGTCGAGCGGCGGCCGGGTCTTCTCGACCTTGGCGGCGTTGTCCCCAGTAGCTGGGGTCTGCTTCTTGGCCTCCGCCGCTTGCGACAGTGCAAGCGCGACGAGCAGCGTGGATAGCATGGTTAGAACGAGTTTCATGACGGCTCCCCTGTCTTTCCCGGCGTGACGTTACCGCCGACTGCCGGGCCTGGAAGGGCAGGCACGTGGAATGCCATGGAATTCTTTGGAATTGCTGGATTATTAGCCAATGGAAATATAATATGGGGCAGGGAACGCTGCGCCGGCGAAATGCCGGCGCATGGCATGGCCCGGGCAGGGGCATGATCCCAAAAATTGGGAACCGGGTTTGGACAAGATCCATGCGCGGACCGGAAATGTGACATGCCCTGGGCAGCAGCAGCCGGATGGCACAATACATCGCGCAGAAACTGCGGCTGACGTCAGCCGTTCTGGGCACTGTCACCCGCAAGGACCTGGCGGCGGCGTTCCGGCGCGTCAATCCGGAGACGTCGTTCGACCTCGGCCGTGCCGACAAATGGCTGCAAGGCCGCGCGCAGCCGCGCCAGCTCAGCGTCTATGACGATTGGGCGAAAGTGTTGCGGCTGGAGCAGCCCGGCGCCTGGATCGCCGAATGCGATCTGGCGAGCTTCACGGCGGCGATATCGGCCCGCCATGGCATCGACAGGAACGAACTGGAGCGCCGCGCCAGCGCCCAGCTCGAAGCATCGTCCTCGCATGACGATCGCGGTCTCGGTATCGCGCTCGCCGGCACCTATGCCTGCTACTCACGCGCGCTGTCGCCCTATTATCGCGGCCAGTTGATCAGGGGCGACCTGTCGATAGAGGCCGGGCCTGGCGCGCATGGCCTCAGCGCCATTTATCGCGAGGCCCTGCCGACGGGCCAGCTCGCGCTTGGCGGTCCGGTCATGCCGGCAAAGCGCGGCCTTTACATGTATCTGAGGGAAGCCGGCGGCGATGCCCAGTTCTTCCTCTGCCTGTTCCCGCAGTCGCAGCCGGGAAGCGTGCTTGGCGGCTACATGTGCGGCACCACCATCATCGGCCCGGAACCGCAGCCCTCGATCACCAGAATCCTCGTCTTCCGCCTGCGCGATCCGCTGCCCGGCGCCGAGGCACGAGGCGGATATCTGTTGCCGGAACAGTCGATAACAGAGGATCTGGCCTCGCTCGGCATGGCCATCGAGCACCCGGAGGCGGTCGAGCGCCGGCTCACCGAATTCCTTTTTGGCGACGGCGGCGCCGACCAGATTCCGCCGGCGGAATTCCGCGCCATCCTCGACGTGTTCGACCGCGATTGGCTGAGCCATGCGGGCTAGGCGGGCCTTCACACCGACCAGAAATAGCGCACGGTGTGAAAGAACACCGGGGCGGCGAAGACCAGGCTGTCGGCGCGGTCCATCATGCCGCCATGGCCTTCGATCAGGTGGCCCCAGTCCTTCACGCCCTGGTCGCGCTTGATGGCCGAGGCGACAAGTCCGCCGAGAAATCCCATCAGGCAGGCGACGAGGGCGACAGCCGCCGCCTGCAGCGGCGAGAACGGCGTCAGGAAGGACAGCAGCGCGCCGAGCAGGCTCGATGCCGCCAGCCCGCCGACCAGCCCTTCCCAGGTTTTCGACGGCGAGACCGCCGGCGACAGCAGGTGCTTTCCGAACAGCTTGCCGAAAATGTATTGCAGCACGTCGCTGCCTTGCACGGTGATGATCAGGAAGGCGATGAGCAGCAGGTTGCGGCCCTCGAAGCCGGGCACGTTGAGCGTCAAGAGCGCCGGCACATGGCTGACGCAGTAGACCGAGATCATGACCGCCCATTGCTGCGCCGAGACGCGTTCGAGGAAGCGCTCGGTGTCGCCGTTGAGCGCGGTGATCGCCGGCATCAGCAGGAAGCAGTAGACCGGGATGAAGATGGTGAAGAGCCCATACCAGGCGGTCCACACCAGCCAGTACTGGAACGGGATGATGAGGCCGAACATGCCGAGCAGCACCCAATGGTCGCTGCGCTGGCTGTGCGTCAGCGTCACGAATTCGCGCAGTGCCGCAAACGAGATCAGCGCGAACAGGATGGTCATGCCGGTGCGGCCGAAGAAGAAGGCGACGGTGATCGCCACCACCATCACCCACCAGGCATTGATACGCTGGGTGAGATTGACCAGCGTCGAGGACAGCGGCTTCGGCGCCCGCCACGACAATATGCCTGCGACGAGGCTGGCCGTGGTCAGCACGCCGACCAGGCCGATCACCAGGATCATGGTTTCATGCATCGGCGGCATTATCATACCGGGCCTCCGGCCCTTGATTTTTGCTTGACCATGATCTTGTCCAAAAACCGGAAGCCACTTTTTGGGATCATGGTCTAATCGTCTCGATCCGGGCGGGGGTTGAGCGCAAGCAGCGTCTGGCGGGCGCGCTCGAGAAAGGCGCGCCGGTCCTCGCCGGGCGCGATGGTCACCGCCGGGCCGAAGACGACGCGGCAGAGCAGCGGCACCGGCAGGAACTGGCCCTTGGGCAGCACGCGCGACATGTTCTCGATCCAGCACGGGATCAGTTCGACCTCGGGCCTCGCCATCGACAGATTGTAGAGGCCGGAGCGGAACGGCAGCAGCTTCTCGTCTGACGTGTTGCGGGTGCCTTCGGGAAACAGGATCAGCGAATGACCCTGGTCGAGCACGGAGAGCATGATCGAGATCGGGTTCTGCGCCTCGTCGGTCCACTGCCTGTGGATCAGCACTGACGACAGCATGTCCTCGGCGATGTAGCGGCGCAGCCGCGACTTGCCCCAGTATTCCGCCGCCGCCACCGCATGGGTGCGGGCGCGCACCTTTTCGCTGAGGCAGGCTGACAGCAGGATGAAGTCTCCATGGCTGGCATGGTTGGCGAAGTAGATGCGCTGCCGCTCCGAGGGCTGGCTGCCGTTCCAGATCGGCCGCACCCCGGTCACCACCCAGGCCAGCGCCGACAGGCCGACCGAGGTCACCGTCTGCAGCAGGGTAAATGTGTTGGCGCGGAGGTGGAGCTTGGTCATCGAAGGGCCCATAGGAATGCCGCGACGAGCGACGCCGCCACGAACAGGGCGAAGGCGAGGCGCTGCTTCATCAGCAGGCGGCGCGTGCCCCGCCATGCGCTGGTCGAGCGAGCGAGTGGCGGCAGGTGCGGGCTTGAGCCGCATGCGCGCCAGCACGTCGTCGATCGCCGCACCGCCGGCTGCTTCATTGTCGTGGCTGGCCATCAGCCGGAACAGCAGCGCGTCGAACAGGATGAGCATGGAGAAGGCGAGGGTGGTCAGGGCGCCCACCGCCGCCACGAACCAGGCCGCCGCCGACAGCGGCGTCGCCTGCAGCCCGGTCGCAAGCCCGATGACAGGCGTGGCAAGCACGCAGGCCGCGATCAGCAGCAGCGGCCACGCCGCCTGCACCATCAGCCCGGCGGCAAAGGCGCCGGCTTTGTCCTGATAGGCATTGCTCGTCATGCCGCTTCGTCCACCCCGGTATGAATGTGCACCGGACGGCCGGATGCCGCGAGCACTTTCCGCGCTTGTGCTGCCGTGTGCGTGCGGCCGGTGGCGACCAGCCATTCGGCGACGACGCCGGCGCTGCGCTGGAAGCCGAGCGCGCAGCAGACCAGCACCGTACCGCGCTTGCGTGCCGCCTCGATCGCCGCCACCGCTTCAGTGAGCCTTTGCTCAGGAGCCGGCAGGAGGTCGAGCACGGCAAGACTGATCCAGCGGCAGGAGGTGCCGCGCGGCCGTTCCAGTTCGCCGGCAAGGTCGACGACCGTGCCGAAGCCACTGGCTTCGCTGGCGGTCGGAAAACGGCCGAGGAACACGCCGTCGGTGACCGCCACATGCGCGGGCAGTTTTCGTGTCCACGCCCACTGATTGATCCGGGCACCGAGCCGGTATGGCCAGAGCACGATGCGGCTGGCCAGCGGCGCGGTGCCGTCGGCGGCTTTCTGGAACACTTTGGGTCCGGCCCCGGCATAGGCGAAGGCGACGATGGCCAGCGCCAAGGCCGGCCACAACAGGATCAGCGCGACAGGCGAGGCGAAAGCACCGAGAGCAGCACCCGCCAGCGCCAGAGCCGCTCCCAGCGCATAGAACCGCGCCAGCAGCTTGGCCTTCGGGTCGGTTGTCAGGCGAAAGCCGGAAAAGGGCAATTCGCCCTTGGCCGGGAAAAGCCACAGCGCAAAAAAACCGAGCAGCGCGCCGGTCGGGATGTCGATGAAATGGTGCTGCCAGGTCGTCAGCACCGAGGCGCCGATCAGGAAACACCAAATGTGCCAGAAGACACCGGTGATGCCGCTCAGTTGCTGCCGCCAGTGGTCCCAGATGATCACCAGCAGCGCGATGTGCAGCGATGGCGCCTGGTTGAACGGTTTGTCGAAGCCGCCGAGCACCGCAAACAGGAAACCGGGCAGCCCTGAGGTTTCCGGCCGCACGAAGGTCGCCTTCAGCGGGAACAGGATGAAGCAGGAGACAGCGACCAGTTGGGCCGTGAGATAGCGGCCGGCGAGGCGGTCGACACCGTTCTTCGTATCGTTGAGCAGCAGCGACAGGCCGTAAAACAGATTGATCGACCAATAGGGCACGATCGTCCAGGCCATGAACGGGATGTCGCGCTCCCACGCAAAGACGATGCTGCCGACATCGTCGCGCCGCGACGCCAGCCAGTTGGCGAAGCCGTAGGTCGAGTAGAAAAGCGGCGCCAGCAGTACCAGCCAAAGTGCGGCCCTGAGCAGGATGGCGCTGAAGCGATCTTTCGGCCGCTCGGCCGCAATGGGGGCAGGGTCTGCGGCAGGCACGGCCATGCTCTAAACGCGCCGCGCGACCGAGACAGTGAAGATGCCCCACTGGTCGATGCGCTGATCGATCTTCTCGAAGCCGGCAGCCGCCACCAGCTGGTCCATCTCGCCCTGCGTGCGCCGCCGCATCACCCAGGCCTGGCCGCCGCGATGCGAGGTCAGGCTGCGCGCGATCATCTCCAGCTGCGGGTGCCAGGGCTGGTTGGTGTAGATCAGCAGGCCGCCGGGCTGCATGGCGCTGGCCAGTCCGCCCAGCGAGCGCGCGATCATAGCATTGTCTGCAAACAGCTCGTAGAGTCCGGAGACGATGGCCAGGTCCGGCGCCGGCTTCAGGGCGGCCAGCATCTTTGCGTCGAAGGCGTCGGCCTTGCGGAAAGAGACGCTGGTCGGCAAATTCCGGTCGGCGATCAGCTTCGAGCCCAGCCCGACATTGATGTCGGAATAATCTTGCAGCCGCACGCTCGCCGGCGGATCGGCGCATTTGGCGACGGCATCGAGCACATAGCGGCCATGGCCGGCGGCGATGTCGACGATGTTGACGGGACGGGCGACCGCCTTCAGCGCCGCGACAGCGTTGCCGATCAATTCTTCCAGGTGAAGCTTGCGCTGGCGGATGCCGCGCCAGCCGATGGCGTCGAGGAAGGTGCGGTCGATCATGCGGCCGATGAAACCGGTGCCCCGCGCCTCGTTCTCGTAGACATAGTCGAGCGTCGAGCCGGAATCGAAGCCGGTGGCGATGCCCGTCTTCATGCCGGGCGACAGCCAGGCGCCCATGCGGATCGAGGCGCGGCTCATCGCCCAGTAGAGGCCCTTTGGCGACAGCAGCGGCAGCGGCGAGGCAAGGCGGTCGGCCTCGTCGCGCGTGTAGCCGGCGCGGTCGGCGGAGGTCAGGTCGATCTTCTTCTCCGATGTTGCGAACTGTTTCTCCAGGAACGGTCGGATCAGGTCGAGCGCCATCTTGCGGTCGCGCTCGCCCAGCGTGTCGTGGAAGAAGCCGGGCAGCACATGCCGCTCCTTGGCCGGGCTCGCCAGGTTGACGAAGAACTCGTGCTGCGGCCCGTGCCGTACCACCCAGTCGGCTCCGGAGATCAGGAGCTGCGTCGGCACTGCGATGGCGCGGGCATCGGAAACGATGCGCGCGGCATGGGCGTAAAGCTCGACCAGAATGTTGGAGGCGATCGGCCGTGTGATCAGTGGATCGGTTTCGAAGGAGGCGATGCGCTCGGCATCATGGGTGAGCAATTTCGCCTTGACGTAGGAATTGACGAAGAAGCGGCCCTTGAGCTTCTGCCAGAGTGCGATGCCTTCCTTGGCGAAGGGCACGTAGAGCTTGACGGAAAAGGCCGGCGAAGCCACCACCATCGCGCGGATGTCGGGCGCATAGTCATGCACCCAGGCGGCAGTGAGCACGGCGCCGAAGGATTGCGCGATCAGCGCGATGTCGCGCTGGCCAAACCCGTCCCTGCCGATCTCGCGCACGAAACAGTCGATGTCGCGCACAAGTGCGGCGAAGGACGGCGCATAGCCGCGTTCGCCGGCCGAGCGGCCATTGCCGCGCGCGTCCCAGGCGTAGAAGGCGTGGTCGGGCATGGCCAGTTCATCGACCAGATGCGCCATGCGGCCGCCATGCTCGTGGCCGCGATGGAACAGGAGGATGGCGCCCTTGGCGGATTCCCCGACGGCCGGCCAGTAGCGGTAGAAGATCTCGTTGCCGTCGTGGCTCTTGAAGGTCCGCTCCTCGGCCACGCGCTTCCCGTCGGCGACAGTGGCGGCGGTGATGTTCTGTTCGTGAAGCATGGCGGTTCCTTCGAGGCTGGTCATCAGCCCCCACTAAGGCCGCTGCGTATCCGGTTGATGGCGGTCGCAAGCGACAGTGTAGCCATGGCCGGAAACACAAAGGGTGTAAGGACTTGCACCCAAAGCCCGCAGGCGATGAGGAAGCCAATGATGCCGAGCGCCAGGGCCCGGTCGCTCTTGCCGAACGGGCCGGCATAGTTGCGGCCCGTGCCGGCCGCGACGCCGAGCACGCCGGCATATTCCGCGATGATCGCGGCAATCGCAAAGGCGACGACGCCCCAGACAGGGAAGGCGATGGCGAAGGCGAGGATCAACGCCAGGTCCGAAACAACGTCGCAGAGTTCGTTGAGATACATGCCGAGCCTGGAGGCTTGCCCATGCTCCCGGGCGAGCATGCCGTCGATGGCGTTCAGCGCCATGCGTGCGAACAGCACCGCCGGCATCAAGAGGAACACCCCGCGATGATCGGCAAACGCGGCGACCGCCGCGCCGGTGGCGATCGAGAGTGCGGCAGCGAGAAGTGTGATCTGGTTGGCGGTGACGCCGGTTCTTGCCAGCCAGTCGGCAAGCGGCCTCAACCTCGCCTGGAAGGCTGGTTTCAACGCATAGAGCGTCGGCATCTGCGATTCCCCAACCCGTGCCTCACTCCGGCGAAGATGATCAATCGACGGACAAGACGCAAGGGCGAAGGAGTACACCCATATTTTAGCATATGCTTGACAAAGCGAGCGCCACGGGATCACTTTCGCTGATCGCTTCTGGCAGAGGGGATGCCGATGAAAAAGGCCTACAGCAAGCCGACGCTTAGCCGGCGCGAAAAGCTGTCCGTGGTGACGGCAGGCGCGCCCGTTTCAGACGCCAACCCGAAGGCTTGATCCAGGCCAAAGCTTGATCCAGGCCAAAGCTTGATCCAGGCTTGAGTTTCCCGCGAGGGAGAGGCTGGCCAGGAGCGGGCGGTACACTTGCAAGTGCCCGCCCGTCCGGCGCCGCCGCCAATGCTGTTGAAACCCCGTCCGTCCCCAACAGCCACGGTTATGGCGTGACCCGTAGCTGTGCGAATATCCATTGGCGCTGCCGCCTGTCAACGCCGCCCGGGTGGGTCTGAAAGAGAGGATTCTCCGTCTTCGGGCGGCCGCCCGGGGCACCGCTCGATCACGCTATTGCTGGCATGAAAAGACCTCGAGAAAGCCGGTTTTCCGGGCTTTTCGCGGTTGCAGGGGACGATGCGTCAGCCCTGATCTAGGCGCTTGAATCGGTTTACTTTTCGCTGGCCGGGCGCGCTCCGCGCCGGGCTTTTCAACCTGACTTTTTTTGGGTGTATTTTCGTGGCGGCTCTTTCGGCGTGCTTCGCCGCCGGGGGAGCTTGCGTTGCCACTGCCGTGAAGCCTCTGCTCTCGCTCGCCGGAAACAGGAATGGCGGGCCGCAGCCCGCCATTTCCAACAGTGTCCCGTGCGACGAGCGTTCAGTTGGCGCCGCCGAGCTTCTTGGTCATGGCGCAGAAGTCGTTGTGCTCCTTGGCGGTTCCCTCGTCGCTGCATTCCTTCGACATGCTGGTGCGGTCTTCCTCGCTCATGGCCATCCAGGCCGCCTTGAAATCGGCTTCCGGCTTCATGGTCTTCATGCCGCTATCCGTGAAGAAGGGAGTCATCTTCTCCGGGTTGTCGAGCGCTCCTGGCCAGCGCCGCGCCGCTCACCATCGAAGGCGCCACCGCGCCCGCGCGATGTTGGGGGAGGCGCAAACAGCAGCCTCTCACGTCACTAAACGATGCGCGGGGGCAAACGGCAGCCAGCTTAAATGCGGCAACGCCGGCCCGATGGCGGGTGGTCGTCCCCTGAAGATGTGGTGATGAACGAAAATCGAGGCAAATCCTTAGGAAATAGTTAGCGTATTCATGATTGCTTAAATGCGCTATGCGGATGCTTCTGAATATTTTTTTGGACTTTGTCTCCCACTGCCTGCGTCGCGGCGCCGAGGCGGGCGGCAACGTCGCCGTCGTTTTCGCGCTGACTTTGCCCGTCGTCGTCGGCGGGGCAGGTCTCGGCGTGGAGACGTCCTACTGGTACTATTCGAGCCTGAAGCTGCAGGCGACGGCGGACGCCGCCGCCTATGCCGGTGCGCTCGAGAAGATCGCGGGATCCGACACCGCGGCGATCACGACGGCCGCCGCCCAATCGGCCACCTCGAACGGACTAGGCACCGGCACCATCGTCGTCCACACGCCGCCCACCTCGGGGCCGAACACGGCCAACAAGGCGGTCGAGGTGATCCTCAACCAGAACCTTGACCGGATATTCACCTCGATCTTCGTTCAGGGGCAGGTTCCCGAAAAGGCGAGGGCGGTGGCGCTCATCACCGATGGCGCCTATGCCTGCAACATAGCGCTCAATGCGTCGGCCTCGCAGGCGGTGCTCTTTTCCGGCAACACCAGCCCCAAGCAGACCGGCTGCGTCACCATGTCGAATTCGATCGCCAGCGATGCCATCAAGCTTCAGGGCTCGGCGACCCTCGAGACTGACTGCCTGATATCGGTTGGCGGCGTTTCGCTTGGCAACACACCCACGATGGTCTGCAAGGCCCCGATTACCCAGGCCTTGCCTGCGGCCGATCCTTACGCCAGCCTGCCGACACCCACGGTCTCGAACCCGTGCAAGAACGTCAACGGCAACAAAACCTCACAAACGCTCCAGCCTGGCACCTATTGCAGCGGCATGAGCCTCAACGGCAACGTCACGCTTTCTCCGGGTGTCTATGTCGTGGAGGGCAGTTTGAAGGTCAACGCCAACGCGATCGTCTCCGGAACCGGCGTGACCATCTTCATGTCCGGCAGCAACACCGTCAGCATGAACGGCAATGCCACGGTGACGCTGAGCGCGCCGACCTCGGGCGCCTATTCCGGCGTGCTGTTTTACGGCGACAGGACGGGGACCGCGGCGCAGAGCACCTTCAACGGCACCGCGAACTCGCTTTTGACCGGGGCCATCTATTTCCCCAGGCAGCAGGTCAACTATCTCGGCAATTTCTCGGGCATTAATGGCTGCACCCAGGTGGTTGCGGACACGATCCAGTGGTCCGGCAGCACGACCATCAAGCAGGACTGCACCAGTCTTGGGATGAAGAATATTCCGGCCGCCCAAGCCGTGCGGATCGTCGAGTAGCGGCATGGGGCCATTCGCGATCCGCTTCCGCAAGAACCGCTCCGGCGCCGCCGCGGTGGAATTCGCGCTCGTGCTGCCGGTGCTGTGCACCGCGCTCTTCGGCATCGCTGACGGCTGGTCCTACGTCACCAGTTCGCTGGCGATGCGGGCCGGCGTGAAGACGGCGGCGAACCTGGTGATGGCCGGCGCCACCGACGACAACGCCATCCAGGCCGCGGCGGTGGCAAGCTGGGAAAAGAAACCGGACGATGCGGCGGTCACGGTTACCCGCAGCTACAAGTGCGGAACGACCGTGGTCACTTCGACGACCACCTGCGCAGGCCCGAAGGTGTCTTCGGTCTTCGTCCAGATCCAGGCGTCGGGCACCTGGGTTCCGCCTTTCACCTTCGGCGTCTTCCCGGGCAACAGCGCGATTTCCCATCAGCAGGTGGTCCGTGTCCGCTAAACAGAGAGCCAGGGCGTTTGCCGGCGATGCCTCGGGCGGCGCCGCTTTCGAATTCGCGCTGATCGCGCCTTTCCTGATCATGCTCCTGTTCGGCATCTTCGCCTTCGGCTGGTCGATGAACAACATGTCCAGCGCGCGCTACGCGCTCGAGGCGTCCGCGCGCTCCCTGCAGCTCAACAACACTATGACCGAGTCCCAGATCCAGGCGATCGCGAAACAGAAGCTTGAGGCGCTCGGCCTAAAGAACGTCAGCGTCACGATCACCACCGATCCGGCGAGCGGCGGCTTCAAGATGGCGCATGTCAACGCCAGCTATGCCTTCGTCATCGACTTTCCCTATTTCGACCAGTACCCCATAAATTACACGACAACCGTGGCCGTGCCGCTGGTTGCCTCGTAGGAGGCGCGAGGCGGCCAGTTTTTGCCGGCTTCAGTCGCCATCGCCGGAAGAGGCCTTGCCACATTCGGCCAGCACCTTGCCGATGGCGGCGCTCGAGCCGCGAAGCGGAAAGCTGTTCTCGCCATGTTTGTCCGAGACGACGGCCACTTCGCCTTTGGCGCGCAACAGGGTCAGCAACGGGTCGGCACTGTCCATCTGCACGGTGAAGTAATTGTACATTGCCTCGAGTTCGAGCGTCTTGATCACGGCCTTGCCGCCGGCCCTGAACACGAACGAAGCGCTGATGCCGGGTTCCAGCTGCTCGCCGGTGGGGCCTAGATCGTAGCTCAGCGTCGGCTTGCCAAAACAGGTCAGCATCAGATGCGCATCGGCCTTCGGTCCGCCGCACACCGAGGCCGTCAGCACACTGCCGCCCTCGTCTTCCTCCATCTTCTCCGTCCAGCCGCAAGGTGCTGCAAGCACCGGCAGGGTGGCCACGACGGAGCCAGCCACGATGAGTATCGCCAATCCGCTTCGCATGATCCCCCTCCCAAGCCATCGAGGCTCCGCAGGCATTAGGGACCATACAGAATAACTGATGGCGTGGCATTATTTGCAAGGAGATTGGCGAAAGCGGCGGAGCGCTCAAATCTCCCTCACGAGGGGGGAGATCACTCGCTCCTCTGCCTTCGCCACCTCATGGACTTCGCCGGAATACAACCCATATTGAATCCATGGAGCTTTGAGCGTGACCTTCGCGCGGGTGGCCCTTCTTGCCGCGGCTTTCGTCGCCGCCGCAGTCCTTTCTCCCTTGCCATCGGCCGGGAGCGGGAAAGTCGCGCTGAGCGTCGCGATCGACGGTGCCATTGGGCCGGCAAGCACAAGACAGCTCGAGGAAGCGCTTGATGTCGCCGCCAGGCGGGATGCCGAAGTCCTTATCCTTCAGCTCGACACACCTGGCGGGCTGGTCACTTCGATGCGCGAGATGATCGCCGACATCCTGGCTTCGCCGGTGCCCGTCATCGGCTATGTCGCGCCGGCGGGCGGCCATGCGGCAAGTGCCGGCACCTATATCCTCTATGCCACCCATGTGGCGGCGATGGCGCCCGGAACCAATCTGGGTGCCGCGACACCGGTAGAGATGGGCGGGCTGCCGTCGCTGCCGGGCGGCGACAAAGAGAAGGACGACAAGAGCACCGGGCCGCCGGCCGCCGACGCGATGACGACCAAGGTGACCAATGACGCGGTTGCCCTGATCCGCTCGCTCGCCGAACTGCGCGGGCGCAATGGCGACTGGGGCGAAAAGGCCGTGCGCGAAGCGGCCAGCCTGTCGGCCAACGGAGCATTGCAGGAGCGTGTCATCGACTTCGTCGCCCGCGATACGACCGAGCTGCTGCAACTGTCGGATGGGCGCACCGTCGAGGCGGCCGGCGCCAAAAAAACACTGGCGACGAAAGGGCTGCCGGTCGAGACGCTGGAGCCCGGCTGGTTCATCCGGCTTCTCTCCGTCATCACCGACCCGAATGTCGCCGTCATCCTGATGCTGGTCGGCATCTACGGCATCGTCTTCGAGTTCACCAGCCCCGGAGCGGTGGCGCCCGGCGTGGTCGGCACCATCTGCCTCGTGCTCGGGCTCTACGCGCTCAATCTCCTGCCGATCAACTATGCCGGCCTTGCCCTGATGCTGCTCGGCATTGCCTTCCTTGCCGTCGAGGCCTTCAATCCCACCGTGGTGCTTGGGCTGGGTGGCGTGAGCGCCTTTCTGCTTGGCGCCGCCATGCTGCTCAAGGTCGAGGGTCCCGGCTTCGAGATGTCATGGGCGGTCATCGGCGCCGCCGCCGCCTTGACGCTTGGCCTGGCGCTGCTCACCGGCAGCTATCTGTGGGCGGCGCGCCGGAGCCTGCCGCGTGTCGGCGGCGAGGCCATGCGCGGCCAGCCCGCTAAGATCCTCGACTGGCAAGGCGGCGAGGGCCATGTGCTGGCTTTAGGAGAGCGCTGGCGGGCGAAGGCTGACGAACACGTCGCACCGGGCGACAGCGTCGAGGTGATCGGTGTCAGCGACCTCGTGTTGACGGTGCGGCGCCGCGATGCGGGACAGAATGGAGCAAGACAATGATGGTTGGTTATGTGGCCTATCTGGTACTCGCTCTGGTCGTGGTCATGTTCCTATCCGCGGCCATCCGCATTCTCAGGGAGTATGAGCGCGGCGTGGTCTTCACGCTCGGCCGCTTCACCGGGGTCAAGGGGCCTGGCCTCATCATCCTCGTTCCCTTCATCCAGCAGATGGTGCGGGTCGACCTGCGTGTCGTGGTCCAGGACGTGCCGCCTCAGGATGTCATCTCGCGCGACAATGTTTCGGTGAAGGTCAACGCCGTGCTCTATTTCCGCATCGTCGATGCCGAGCGGGCGATCATCCAGGTCGAGGACTTCATGGCCGCCACCAACCAACTGGCGCAGACCACGCTGCGCTCTGTGCTCGGCAAGCACGAGCTCGACGAGATGCTGGCCGAGCGCGACAAGCTCAACAACGACGTCCAGGAGATTCTCGACCAGCGCACCGATGCCTGGGGCATCAAGGTCTCAAATGTCGAGATCAAGCATGTCGACCTGAACGAGAGCATGGTCCGCGCCATCGCCAAGCAGGCCGAGGCCGAGCGGCTGCGCCGCGCCAAGGTGATCAATGCCGATGGCGAGCAGCAGGCGGCGGCAAAGCTGGTCGAGGCTGGCCGGATGCTGGCGGCCGAGCCGCAAGCCATGCAACTGCGCTATTTCGAAGCCCTGCACGACATTGCCGGCGAGCGCTCGTCCACGGTGGTGTTCCCGCTGCCGGTGGACCTGCTCAGCCAATTCCTGAAGCAGGGTGGGGCAAAGTAGTGAAGATTGGGGAAGGCCAAGACGGCAGCCGATCTTCCCCTCTTGCGGGGAGATCGGCAGCTCCACCGCCTCTAGATCAACTTCTCCAGCGTGATCGGCAAATCCCGCACCCTCTTGCCCGTGGCGTGGAACACCGCATTGGCGATCGCCGGAGCCACGCCGACGATGGCCAACTCACCGACGCCCTTGCCGCCGAGCACTGACGAATGCAGGTCGGGGATGCCGACCGAGATCACCTCGATATCCGGAATGTCGGCATTGGTCGGCACCAGATAGTCGGCGAGGTTGTTGTTGACGATTCGGCCGTGGCGGCGGTCGACGATGCCTTCTTCGAGCAGCGCCTGGCCGATGCCCATGATGATGCCGCCCTTCCACTGGCTTTCCGCCAGCTTCGGATTGTAGAGCCGGCCCGAATCCAGCGCCGACACCACGCGTGATACCCTGACCGTGCCGAAATCCTCGTCGACGCGCACCTCGATGAAATGCGCGCACCAGCTATGCCGGGAATAGTCGCCATCGGTGTGCGTCAGCGGCGTGGCGATGGTGGTGTAGGCCTTGTAGCGATCCTCGGTCGTCGAATTGGCCGGCATGGTGTCGCCCTTGGCTTCGATCTGATCAGCCCCGACGCTGGCCAGCAGCTCGGCGATCGAAACCTCCGGTCCGTCGCCGCGCGGCGATGAAACACGGCCGCCCGCCACCACCAGCGTGTTGGCCTGCAGCGCATGGAAGGGCGAGCGCGGATCGGAGATCGCCAGACCGACCAGCTGGTCGAGTGCTGCACCGGCCGCCTTGTGCACGGCGCCGGTCATGATGCCGGCCAGCCTCGAGCCGCCGGTGACGCCGGCGCGGGCAAAGCGCGAGTCGCCGAGCTTGACCACGACATTGTCCGCCGGCACGCCGAGCGTCTCGGCCGCCGTCTGCGCCAGGATCGTGTAGGTGCCCTGGCCCATGTCGATCGACGAGCTTTCGACCTCGACCGTACCGTCGGCGAGGATGCGCACCAGAGCCTCGCCATAGGCGCGCCGCACCGGATAGGTGCCGGCGGCGACACCCCAGCCGATCAGCTGGTTGCCGTCGCGCATCGAGCGCGGGGCAGGGCTGCGCCTGGCCCAGCCGAAGGCCTCGGCGCCGGCAGCGAAGGCCTCACGCAACTGCCTTGTCGACCAGGCCTTCCTGGCATGCGGATCCTGCTCGGCATAGTTCCTGAGCCGGATCTCCAGCGGATCGATGCCGACCTCATAGGCGAGCTCGTCGATGGCGCTTTCGATGCCGAAGGCGCTCGGGTTCTCGCCCGGCGCGCGCATCGCGCCCGGCACCACCGAATTGACCCGCACGACATTCTGCTTCGAAGAAAAATTCGGCGTCGCGTACATGATCGAGGTGACCGATCCAAGCGGCTCGACCCACATGCCGCCCATCGAGGTTTCGTTGACGCCGCGATGCACGATCGACTGGATCTTGCCGTCGCGGTCGGCGCCGAGCGTCACCGTCTGCCGCGTCGCCGCCCGGCCGCCATAGCCGGTGAAGGTCTGCGGCCGGCTCATCACAAGCCGCACCGGCCGTCCGAGCATTTTCGCGGCACTGGCCGCCACCGCGCCATGCGAAAGTGCCAGCGCCTTGGAGCCGAAGCCGCCGCCAATATAGGGCGAGACCAGCCGCACATTCTCGAACGGAATGGCGAACCATTCGGCATAGGTGCGCGCCATGCCGTCGAGCCACTGGCTCGGCTCCCACACGGTCAGCCGGTCGCCTTGCCAGGCGGCGATCAGCCCATGCGGCTCCATCGGCGCCTGGTATTCGCGCGGCGTATTATAGGCGGCGCAGATGCGCACCGGTGCCGCGGCGAAGGCGGCTTCGGCCTCGCCCCATTCCTTGGTCATCATGTCTATCGCAATGCCGTCGCCGGCCTTGGGATCGCTGAGGTCGGCGACGGCCGGTGCTTCGTCATAGCTGACCTTGACCAAAGCCGCCGCCGCGACCGCCTGCTCGAAACTTTCGGCAACCACGGCCGCGACATGCTGGCCGCTGAAGGCGATGTCGCGCGCCAGCGGGCAATAGGGCACATCCGGCGGCGGCGTGCCGAACCAGTCCGACGCTGTCTTCAGCGGCGGGATGGTGTCGGGCGTCAACACCAGAAGCACGCCGGGTGCACCTTCCGCCGCTGCGGTGTCGATCGCGCGCACCTTACCGGCGGGAACCGTGCTTTCCACCAGCACGGCATGCGCGAGGCCCTCGAGCTGCTGCTCGACCGCGTATTTCGCAGCACCGGTGATCTTGGCCGGACCGTCGACTCGCGACAGCCGCCCGCCGACCTGATCGGCGCTGCCGTCCGAAGCGTCGCCGTGCCGGGTTCTGAGGTCGTGAATGGTCATGCCATGGCTCCCGTCTTGAGGATGGCGCGGGCGACGACGCGCGGCGCCAGTTCGATCTTGTAGTGGTTGGCGCCATGGTCGACGGCGCCCTCGACGGCGAGCAGGCTGGCGCGACGGACCGCGTCCTCTTCCAGCACCTTGCCTTTGAGCGCTTCTTCCACGGCCCGCGCCCGCCACGGTTTGGTGGCGACGCCGCCGAGCGCGACGCGCAGGTCCCGGATGGTGCGGCCGTCAGCTTCGAGTTCGATGCCGACGGCGGCGCTGGCCGCGGCGAACTCATAGGACTGGCGGTCGCGGACCTTGAGATAGGTCGAACGCCGCGCCGCGGCCGATGCCGGAATGCTGATCGCGGTGATCATCTCGCCGGGTTGGATCGCGTGCTCCCGCTCCGGCGTGGTCCCGGGAAGGAGAAAAAAGTCGTCGACGGAGAGCTGGCGCTCACCGAGATGGACGGTCGCATCGAAGGCGACGAGCGCCACCGCGAGATCGCCGGGATACATGGCGATGCAGGCCTCGCTGGTGCCGAGCACGGCATGGCCGCGGGTTACGCCGCCGATCGCCGAGCAGCCGCTGCCGGGCTCCCGCTTGTTGCAGGCGGAGAAATTGGCCGGGTCGCGGAAATAGGGGCAGCGCGTGCGCTGCATCAGATTGCCGCCGATGCTCGCCATGTTGCGGATCTGCGCCGAAGCCGCCTGCCACAGCGCCTCCGAGACGGCGGGGAAGCGGCTCTTGATGCCGTCATGGCCGGCGACCTGGCTCATTTTGGCCAGTGCCCCCAGCCTGGCGCCGTGCTCGCCGACCTCGATCGTGTCCAGCCCTTTGAGATGGCTGATATCGACCAGCGTATCGGGCTCGGCGACGCCGCATTTGGCGAGGTCGACCAGCGTCGTGCCGCCGGCAAGCAGCATGGCGCCGGGGAGCGCGGCCGCTTCACGCGCGGCAGCGGGCGAGGTGGCGCGAAGATAGGAAAAATCCCTCATGACTGCACCTCCAGGGCTGCCTGGCGCACGGCGGCGACGATGTGCGGATAGGCGCCGCAGCGGCAGAGATTGCCGGCCATGTATTCGCGGATTTCCTCGTCCGAGCCGGCATGGCCTTCACGGATGCAGGCCACCGCCGACATGATCTGGCCCGGCGTGCAATAGCCGCACTGGAAGGCGTCCTGTTGCAGGAAGGCGGCCTGCACGGCGTGCAGCGTGCCGTCGGCCTCGGCCAGCCCTTCGATGGTGGTGATCGAGCGGCCTTCGACTTGCGCGGCAAGAGTGAGGCAGGCAAGCACGCGCTCGCCGTCGACATGCACGGTGCAGGCGCCGCACTGGCCCTGGTCGCAGCCCTTCTTGGTGCCGGTCAGGTCGAGGCGGTCGCGCAGCGCATCGAGCAAAGTGACGCGCGGCTCGACTTCCAGCGAATGATCATGGCCGTTGATGGTGAGATGGATGGGGATGGTGGTTGGGCTTGTCATGGGGCGTCTGGCTCCAGTTGCTTGACGCTGAGGGGATTGATCTGGTGCCCTACCGGGGGACGGCAAGGGCGTCAGATGGCTAGGGGCGACTGCAATTGCTGGCAGCCGGCAGAGGCTGGCGATTGGCGAAAGCGGCGGAGAGCCAATCTCCCCCCTCGTGGGGGAGATCGGCAGATTCTCGGCCGCCCCTCTCCAGCGGGCAGGGGAAGTTCTGGCCTTCAAACTCTCAGCACGTGACATACCGGCCCCCCTGATTATATGATAAAGGTGCTCCACTAAAACGGAGGCGCCTCCGTTTATTACGTGGGGGCTGACCCGCCTGGGTTCAAGCCCCGAATTGCATGTGGAGATAAAATTGGCTCTAGAGCCGGCAGAAACCGTCGAGGACAAGGCACCCGCCGCTCAGCAAAAGCCGTTGCGCGCCGACGCGCAGCGCAATCGTGACCGACTGGTCGAAGTGGCTGCGGCGGCCTTCGCCCAAAATGGCGTCGACGCCTCGCTGGAGGAGATCGCCCGCCAGGCCGGCGTCGGCATCGGCACGCTCTACCGGCATTTCCCGACCCGCGAACATCTGGTCGAGGTGGTCTACCGCCGCGAGGTGGAGGGGCTCTGCCAAGCCGCCGACGAACTTGCGCTCCACCATCCGCCCGATGTCGCGCTCGAACAGTGGATGCAGCGCTTCGTCGACTACATCGCCACCAAGCGCGGGCTCTCGACCAGCCTGCGTATTCTGCTCACCACCAATTCCACCCTGTTCTCCGACATGTCGGGCCGGGTGACGCTCGCGCTGCGCCGATTGGTCGAGGCAGCGGTCGCCGACGGCTCGATCCGCGGCGACGTTGACGCCTCCGACGTGCTGCATGCGCTGGGCGGCATCTATTCCGCGCCCGACACCAAGGACTGGCGCGACCGCTCGCGCCGGCTGGTCAAGCTCTTGATGGATGGGTTGCGGTTCGGCGCGAAAGCGAGTTGAGGCGTCGAAGCTGCTTCGACAATCGGGCGTTGAATGCGCTTCGCTATCGTCCCAGCGGTTGCTTCGACAGCGAGACAAGTTCCGCCTCGTCGAGGATGCCGGCCATGTAGTTGGCAAGAATGCGCGACGCCAGCCCCTCGAGACGATCGGGCGAATCGCTTTCACGTTTCAGCCGTTCGAAGACCCGCGCCAGCAAAGCCAATTCGGACGGATCGAAAATGCCGGCATCCTGAGCTTTTCGGCGAATCGGCATGACGCCTCCCGTGCAGACGCTTTCGCAACGATTGCAACGCGCTCCGATGAAATTGCGGGTGCGTGGTTAAGAAAACATTAGCCATGCAAAAAGTTCCGCTGCGGTCCGAGTCGACTGCGGCGAGGGAGCGGCGGTCTCCTGGCAGACCCACCGCCGCACTTTCTGGTGATGGTGACTGGCCCTGGCGTCCGCAGTGCCTAGATAAGGCCTGCGCTGGGGCGCAACGTTGCGGAAGGACTTGGACATGCCTGAACAGATGACCCTGAATAGACCTGACCTGATTGCGCTGAACGACGGCGCCGCCATTCCCCAGCTTGGCCTCGGCGTGTGGCAGGTCGATCCGGCCATCACCGCTGAGGTGGTAGGCTGGGGGATCGAGGCCGGCTACAGGCTGATCGACACCGCCGAAGGTTACCAGAATGAGCAAGGGGTCGGGCAGGCGATCCGCAAGGCCGGCGTGCCGAGAGGCGAGCTGTTCATAACCTCGAAGCTGCGCAACGGCGCGCATCAGCGCGACACCGCGTTGCGGGCTTTCGACGAGACGATGGAGAAGCTCGGCATCGAGCAGCTCGACCTGTTCCTGATCCACTGGCCGGTGCCCAGCCAGGGCAAATATGTCGAGGCCTGGAAGACCTTGGTCGAACTCAGGCAGGCCGGCCGGATCAAATCGATCGGCGTTTCGAATTTCAACCAGGACCATCTGGAGCGCATCATCGGCGAGACCGGAGTGACCCCAGTCGTCAACCAGATCGAACTGCATCCTCGCTTCCAGCAGCGCGACGCCAGGGACTTTCCAGCCAGGCGCAACATCCGCATCGAAAGCTGGAGTCCGCTGGGCAGCGGCCGGTTGTTGAGCGATCCGACGCTTGCGGGCATTGCCAGAAAGCATGGCAAGTCGGTGGCGCAGGTCGTCATCCGGTGGCACCTGCAGGAAGGGCTGATCGTCATCCCGAAGTCGAACCACCAGGACCGCATCGCCGCCAACTTCGATGTCTTCGATTTCGAGCTGGACGCGAAAGACCTCGAGACGATCGGCGGCATGGATTCACCCGACGGCCGCAACGGGGCGAATCCCGCGACGGCCGCGTTTTTGTTCTGAGCTATGCTCTCCTTTCTCCCTTGTGGGAGGAGGGAGATCATCCCCCGTCGACCGTAAAGAACGCAAGCACGCCGGGCAGGCCGCTGGCTTCCATCTCACCATGCTCCTCGAACGTCAGGCCGGAGCCGACCACGAGATCGCGCACGGTTCGCGACGCGATGATCTCGCCCGGCCGCGCCCGGTCGAGCAGCCGCGATGAAAGGTCGATCGCGATGCCCGAAAAATCATTGCTACGCTCCTCGCATTCGCCAGTGTGGACTGCAGCGCGGACGTCGAGACCGGATTGCCTCAGGCGATGGCGGATCGCGATCGCACACTGGATCGACCGCGTCGGCCGCTGGAACACGGCGAGAAATCCGCTTGCCGAGCGCCTGATCTGCCTGCCTTCGGCAACCAGCAGTTCGGCCCGGATATCCTCGGCATGCCGCTCGATCGGATCCGCGCCGGCATCGGAGCCCTCGATCTCCACGGACAGCACCGACACCAGGACGCGTTCGCCCGGCGCCGCCGGCAAGGCGCCGGTGACGAAAGCCTGGATCTCGTCGACGAGGCGATCGGAATTCTCGCCCCACATCACGTGATCCCGGCCGGCAAGCTCGATGTATCTGGCGCCCTCGATATGCGTCGCCAGGTAGCGTCCTTCTTCCCGCTTTATCCAGCGGTCGCCGGCCGTCTGCACGATCAGCGTCGAAACATGAATGGCAGGCAGAATATCGCGAACGTCGATTTCGGTTCCCCAGCGCCAGAGCGCGATAGCGTCGGCGGGCGAGGCTGAATTCCTGAGATAGGCGGCGAACCATTCCCGCTCGAACGTGTCGCTCATCAGGCTGGGCGCCGCGTTGCTCATATCCGCCGCCGCTCCCCACTCTCTCTCGACGACCGCCAGATCTTCTTCCACCTGCTCGCTTGTCTTCGCCCACGGATAGCCTCTCGACCATCTGCCGCTGGCATAGGCTCCGTTGAGCACGAGTGCCGCCGTGCGCTCGGGATAGGTCGCCGCAAACAGCATGCACATCGGGCCGCCCTCGGAACTGCCGAACAGCACCGTGCGCTTCGAGCCGACCGCATCCAGCACCGCACGCACGTCCTCCATCCGCTCTTCCATCGTCGGCAGGCCGACATTGCGGTCGGACAGCCCGGTGCCGCGCTTGTCCATGCGGATCAGGCGCGAGAAAGTGCCAAGCCGCCGGAGGACATGCGAAAGCCGCGGCGAGGCCCAGGCAAGGTCGAGGTTGGAGACCCATCCAGGCACATAGATCAGGTCGATCGGCCCGTCGCCGGTCACCTGATAAGCGATGTTGATCCCGGCCGATTTGACATAGTGGGTCGGAGGGCGCATCGGCTCGCTCCCGAACGCCGGCCGTTCGCCGGCTCGGGCTGGCGACGCTGACGACGCCGGAGCGGCCGTGCGGGAGGTGGGTTGCGGCATCATGCGCCGCGTCCGCAGCTCTTCGTGGAGATGCCGGGTTTCCGGCTCGGGCTGCAGCTTGAGTTCGCGCTGCAGCGCATCGCGGCAATGCTCAAATTGCCTGAGCGCGAGATTGATCCGGCCCTGCGCCGCATAGGCTCGCATCAGGGCGCGGTGGATATCCTCCCTCAGGGGCTCCATGGCCAGCAGCCGCGTTGCAGCGCGCACGCATGAGGCAGGATCGTTCGTCGCGGAATAGTGCACGACGAGTTTGTCCAGCGCCGCGACGGCCATAGCCCGCAGGCGCTCTCGTTCGATCCGCAGCCAGTCCTCGAACGGCTCCGCCTTCAGGCCGAATCCATCGAGCAGGTCGCCGCGGTAGACGAGAAGCGCCTGTTCGAGGTCTTCAGGCGCCGAACTGGCGGCCAGCGCCTCGAACCGCGCGACGTCGAAATCAAGGCCATCGAGATGGAGGGCGATGTTGTCGCCGTCCGTCATGAAGCGCCCGCCGGACGCGTGCATGGCCTTCCTGACGGAAGACACTGCCTGGCGAAGGCTCATCCGGGCCTGGGTCTCGCTGTTGACGCCCCAGAGCAGCGTGGCGAGCTTCTCGCGTGATTGCGAATGCCCGGATTGCAGCGCGAGGTAAGCCACCATGGCGCGCGCCTTGCGGCTGAAGACCGGGACCGCGGCCCCGACACCGGCAAAGTCGAAACCACCCAGCAGATGAAGATGAGGCCCCGTCATTGGATTTCGCCCCAGCCATGGCTTGGCGGCAATTCTTTCGTGTAGCGGCCGCTAATTCAACCGCGATCTGCCCTGAGCGCCGTTTTTCACGATTCCATCACGCTGGCTTCACCGCCTTCGTCACGGCCGCGGACGACAGTTGGTCGATACGATCAGTCAAGGAGCGATGCCATGCTGCCCCCGAACACAGTCGAATGGCCCATCTGGCATGACGACCCCCGGCGGAACGGGCATGGGCGTGACGAGCCCGTGCCGCAGCGCCACGACATCGAACTTGCGCGCTATGTTGAAAAACAACGGGCCTGCCGGGAAACGGGACCCGGCGGGATCGATCTCACGGAAACGGCAAGCCGCCTGCGGGCGCTTGCAGCGCGGATCGCAAGCATCCTGTTCCCACGCCGCGGACGCAGCGCTTCATCGACTGCATCGCCACCCAGCGTGGGCATGGATACCGTACCCGACATGACTGGCGCGACCGCTCGCGCCGTTTGGTCAAGCCGCTGATGGGCGGGCTGAGGTTCGGAGCGGGAAAGGGTGAGGCGGCTGAGTGGTGAGGCCTTCTCCCACAAGGAGAGAAGGCGAGGCACAGCAGCCCGGGCCATCATATAAATGCCGAGTACCCTGCTAGTTAGGATCGCCGGACCTCGAGCCCCCGTGAGACCCGCCGCCGGAGTTGTCGGAACGACCATGAGCGGCCTTCCGGGCTTGACCGGGAGGGCCGCGGTGGATGTGGTTCTTGTCCCCCCAGCCATTGCCGGGACGTGATCCACCCGATTTGGCGATCGCCGCGGAGCTCAGGCTTGTGCCGAGCAGAAGCGTTACGGACGGCGGTGTCACTGCCGCGAAGCGCCCGGCCTTCTTGAGAAAATCGCGCCGCGCCTGAGCTTCTGAAACCAGACTCTCGGACTCCGACAGTTTTGGGCTTTCCGTTGCCATGTTAAAACCCTCACTTTCAACACATTTACTTTAGTGTTTCTGTCTAAGGGCACCAGCTCTCCAAAAGCCTTAGATTTCGCGACAATTAAAGAGGATGCGAGCGCTGAGGCCGGGTGCCGAGGCGTTGCCCATCCTGCCCCTCACAAGCAAGGCGCGTTCATGGCGCAATGGCCGGCGTCCCGGTAACGGGCATGCAGCTCATTTGGGCTCTGGCCGGCCTCTACGCGCTGTTCGCCCTTGTGGCAGCCATGCAGACTTGGCGACGGCTCCGGCGTGGCGAAATGAACGAGGCACGATCGGCGGGCCTGCGGCTGGCGCTCCTGCTGACGCTGCCGTTGACGGCCTGGCTTTCGACGAATGCAATGGTGCGCGCCTGGCCATGAGGCCTTGCTCAGGCTTCCGCCGTTTGCCAGTCGTGCTCGGTCACTGCCTTGGCGAAGGCCGAGATGGCGGGTGAGGGCGCGCGGTCGGCCACCGAAACCAGCGAAACTTCGCGGATAATCTCAGGGTCGACGACGGGCCGGTGGCAGACGCCGGGATGATTGGCCGAGTACTCGGCGATGAAGCAGACACCCATGCGAGCGGCGATCATTGCCAGGATCCAGTCCTCGCGCTCCGAGCGGAAGGCGCTGCGGATGTCGAAGCCGATGTTGCGGCAGAGCTCGTCTATGTGATTGCCGTATTCGCAGTTGATGCGCTCGAGATAGGCCTCGCCTTGGACGTCGGTCAGATGCAGCGTGTTGCGCGTCTCAAAGGGATGGCCGGTCGAGAAGGCGAGGCCGAAGCGCTCGCGATAGACAGGCTCGGCCCTCAGCCGGTGGTCGAACGGTTCGGGCCTGGCCAGCAGCGCGATGTCGAGCGTGCCCTCGGTCAGCAGGTCGGTGAGGTGGTTGGCCGCGCCCTCGATCACCGTCACCTCGACGCCTGGATAGCGCTCGCGAAAGGCATTGAGGAAACTGATGAAACACAACGGGCCGATGGTGCACATGACGCCCAGCGTCAGCGAGGCGCTTTCAAGCGAGAGGAAGCTTCTGGCGGTCTTCTTCGCCGTCTCCGAGCGCTGCAATATCTCATCCAGATGGGTCCGCATCGCTTCGTCGGTTTCGACTATCACGCGCCTTCGATCGAACGCGCCCGCAAGGCCGCCGAGGAAGCGGGGTCAGCGCCAACACGCGCTTCGAGGTCGCAGCCGCCAAGACCTATCCGGACACCTATGATCTCGTCGCCTTCTTCGACTGCCTGCACGACATGGGCGATCCGGCAGGCGCGGCCACCCATGTCCATGGCTCGCTCAAGCCGGACGGCACCTGGATGATCGTCGAGCCTTTCGCGCATGATCATCTGGCCGCCAACCTCAATCCCGTCGGACGCGTCTACTATGCCGCTTCCACCTTCGTGTGCACGCCGGCGTCGCTGTCGCAGGAGGTCGGGCTCGGGCTCGGCGCCCAGGCCGGCGAGGCGCGATTGCGCAAGGTCGTGACCGGCGGTGGCTTCAAGCGCTTCCGCCGCGCCACCGAGACGCCGTTCAACATGGTTCTGGAGGCACGTCCATAGAGCAATTCCAGGAGAAGTGCGTAGCGGTTTCCGTCCGGAATTGCGTAAAAAACAAATATTTAGAGCGGGCCAGCCACTCTATCAGAAGCAGAACCGCTATAGAGTATTCTGCTGCCGAATGCTATTTTATGGTGTCCGCATAAATGCGGAAAAACAGATGGTTAGAGCAGCGTTCTGCTCCATGTGGACCGGAGCGCATGACTTGAACCGATGGGAGGAAATTATGACCGCCTACAATGTCGTCCGTTTTCGCACCAAGCCAGGCAAGGAAAAGGCTTTCATCGAAGCGCATGAGAAAATCGCGCTCAACGCCGCGGGCTTTCGCAAGGGCGCCCTGATCAAGACCGGCGAAGGCACGTTCTGCTTTGTCGGCGAGTGGAACGACATGGACAGCCTCGCCGCCGCGCGGCCATCGATGATCGGCCTTCTCGACACATTCCGCGATACGCTGGAAGACCTCGGCGGCAATCTCGGCGTGACGGACCCGGTCTCGGGGACGGTTGTCGCGGAAGTGCACTGAGGGAGCAACAGCCAATCCCCCCTCGCGATCCACCCCTCGGGGGAACCAGCTAGGCAACAAGCGTCCGTTCGCTGTCGGTCATGGGGTCCCCGACATTGGGATGCCCTTTGCCTGTTGCGATCAGGCTGCGCAGACTGCCGTTGATATAGGTGCGCCATCCGTCGGAGCAGGCGTCGTAGCACTCATAGTCCGGAACCAGGCCCTGGTGGGTGAAGCGGACCTCGGTCTTGCCGTCCTTGCCGGAGATATCGAAGATGATCTCCGTGCCCGTCCATTCGGTCTTGTCCTCGGTAAAACTGAAATAATTGTCCAGCACGCGCCAGGCGTCCTTCTTACCGGCGACGAGCTCCGTCACCTTGATCTTGCAGCGGTGGAGATCGCTATAGTGGTAGTTGAAGTCTTCGCCGGATTTGTCGGTTCGGCCTTGGATTTCTTCCGACCACCATCCGCGGACATTGTTGATGGCCGTAAAAGCTGCTTCCGGCGTCTGGTCCACCGTGAAGGCAGTGGTGAAATTGCGATTGGTCATGACGGTCTCCTGTTTCGTGATGGGTCTGCTTGTCAGCGATCAAAAGGGTTCAAATGCCTGAGGTTGGTTATTCCCGGCCCGGGCGTGCCTGCCGGCCGGAAATCACCCGCAGCCAGGGCGCCAAATGGAAGGCGCTCATCAACAGATACATCGCCGGCATTCCGGTGAGCGGCGAGGCATTCGCGCCCATGCACAGCGTGGCCGCATCGCCACCCTGAACACAGGTGAGCAGCGCCATCAGCGCAAAGGTCGGTGCCGCGGCAAGGCACAGCCAGTCGGTGGTGCCAAGGGTAACTGCATTGGCTTGATCACTGGGGATCGCACCACCGGTGCCTGCATGGGTCTCGCTCATGGTCTCTTTCCCTTGATGGAGCGCAATTGCGCCACTGGCACGTGTCAGGGGAGGCCGCCCGCTCGCCGACGGCACCGGGCGCCCTGCCAAACCCGCCAGCTAGTTGTTGTCCCGGAAAGCTGCCTCTCCGGCATCCGACACTTCGGCCCATTTCTTGTCGGGCGCGGCGTCGTAATTGTCGTGCCAGTTCCACCATTTGTAGGTCGGGGTTTGCGGATAGCCTTCGGGCGAGTCCTCCCAGACCTCCTGGCGGCCGAGCGGCGTGGCGTCGAGGTAGCTCCAGACGGTGCCCATCGCCTCGTCGCCGCGGCTGTTGATGAGGTAGGTGCGGAAGATGCGGTCGCCGTCGCGGATGAACACGTTGTGGCCGTGCCATTCGTCGACGCCGAAGTCTTTGTCGAAGCTGTCGGTGATGGTGTACCAGGGCATCTCCCAGCCCATCCGCTTCTTCAGCCGCGCAATGTCTGCCTGCGGAGCGCGCGAGGCGTAGACGAGCGTGGTGTCGCGGGCGTTGAGATGGGCGAGATTGCCGACCTGGTCAGCGCCCAGCGAACAGCCGCGGCAGGCGTGATCAGGCCAGCCATAGACGCCGGGCTCGAAGAAGGCGCGGTAGACGATCAGCTGTCGGCGGCCGTGGAACAGGTCGAGCAGGCTCGCCTTGCCGTTGGGTCCCTCAAACGTGTAAGTCTTGTCCACTTCCATCCACGGCATCCGCCGGCGCTCGGCGGCTAAAGCGTCCTTGGCGCGGAGCGTGGCCTTCTCCTTCACCAGCAGCTTTTCGCGCGCGGCTTCCCATTGCTGCTGCGAAACAACAGGCGGTGTCTTCATTGCGGTGTGCTTGGTCATGGTCTTCTCCTTTGCCAGTCTGTCGTCACGCCGTTGCGACGTGTTGTTGGTTGCCGATGGTGAGATAGAGTAGGGCCCTGTGCCGAAAGGTGGGAGTTACAAGTGTGACGGGATTTGAATGGACTCGCTGATCACCGCGGCTGGGCTGGCGCTGGCGGCCGGTGATCCGCTCGGCGCGCTCGACCGCGTCGCCTTGCGTGAGGATGCACCGGCGCTGGCGCTGCGCGGCATCGCCATGGCACAGCTTGGCGACCTCGATCGCGCCAAGCTGCTGCTGCGGCGCGCCGTGCGCGGCTTCAGCCCGAAAGAGCCCGTGGCGCGCGCCAGATGCATTGTTGCCGAGGCCGAGATCGCGCTGGTCTCGCGCGATCTCGGCTGGCCGGCCAAGACGCTCGACGCGGCGCGGGCGACGCTGGAAAAGCATGGCGACCGGCTGAACGCAGCGCACGCTGGACACCTCACGGTGCGGCGCCTGCTGCTGATCGGCCGCCTCGACGAAGCCGAGCGTGTGCTGGCCGGGCTCGACCCGGCGCCCCTTCCGCCGGCCTCGCGGGCCGCGCACGAGCTCGCCGTCGCCGGGATCGCGATGCGTCGCCTCAGGACGAAAGCAGCGCGCGAGGCGCTGGAGTGGGCGAGGCTGGCCGCGAACCGGGCCGGCATTGCCGGGCTGACGGCGGAGGTCGACAGTGCATTCCTGGCGCTGGAGACACCCGCGGCGTGGCTGATCGCCAAGGGCGAAGAGCGCCCGCTGCTGCTCGAGGAGGTCGAGGCGTTGCAGGCCTCGCCGGCTCTGGTCGTCGATGCCTTGCGCCATCTCGTGCGCAAGCAGGAAGCGACAATCTCGCTGGCCACGCGCCCGGTGCTGTTTGCGCTGGCACGGGCGCTCGCCGAAGCGTGGCCGGGGGATGTGTCGAGAGAGGAACTCGTGGCACGGGCTTTCGGCGGCAAGCACGCCGATGAATCGCATCGCGCCAGGCTGCGGGTCGAGATCGGCCGGCTGCGCGCCGAACTGCGGCCGCTGGCCGACATCGGCGCGACCAAGCGAGGCTTCGCGCTGACGCCACGCCAGGCCGGCGAGGTGCTGGTGCTGGCGCGGCCGATCGAAGAGCGGCACGCGGCGGTGCTGGCCTTCCTTGCCGATGGTGAATCCTGGGCCAGCTCGGCGCTGGCGCTGGCGCTGGGCGCCGGACAGCGCAGCGTGCAGCGGGCGCTGGAGCAGCTCGCCTTGACCGGCAAGGTGCAGTCATTCGGGCACGGCCGCGCGCGCCGCTGGATGACGCCACCGGTGGCCGGATTCACGACCACCTTGTTACTCCCGGCACCGCTGCCGAACGGCTAGGAGCTATCATTGATAATCTTGGCGAGGACAAAGATATGAAACATGCAGCGGCCGAAATCCTGCGCGAATACGGACCCTTTCCGGGGGTGGACGCCGTGCATGGGGTGAGCTTTGACGGAAAGAATGTCTGGTTTGCCTCCGGCGAAAAGCTGACCGCCTTCGACCCGGCAAGCGGTGAGACGCTGCGCTCGATCGATGTCGCCGCCCATGCCGGCACCGCCTATGACGGCAAGCACCTGTTCCAAATTGCCAAGGACCGGATCCAGAAGATCGATCCGGACACCGGCCAGGTGCTGGCCACGATTCCAGCACCGGGCGGCGGCGGCGATTCCGGGCTCACCTGGGCCGAAGGGACGCTCTGGGTGGGCCAGTACCGAGAGCGCAAGATCCACCAGATCGACCCCGAGACAGGGGCAATCCTGCGCACCATCGAATCCAACCGCTTCGTCACCGGCGTGACATGGGTCGACGGAGAACTGTGGCACGGCACCTGGGAAGGCGACCAGGGTGATGTGCGGCGCGTCGACCCGCAAACCGGAAAGGTCCTGGAGCGGCTGGACATGCCGGCCGGCACCGGCGTGTCCGGCCTCGAATCCGATGGCGGCGACTGCTTCTTCTGCGGCAGCGGATCCGGCGGAACGGTGCGAGCGGTGCGCCGGCCGAGGTAACGACCGAAGGGGTCAAACCCGATGCGGTTGCACTGGTCGTCGCCGGCCGCTCCCGCTCATATGCCGGAGCCGTCGAGCAGCGGCACGTCTTCGCCTTCCCAGGGCGCCGGCATCGAGGCCCGGCCCGGATTGGCCCTTGGCAGCGGCATCCAGCATTTCAGCTCCGGGTCGGCATATTCGACCACCCGGCCCGGCGAGGAGTCGGAGGCGCGCCAGCCTTCGGCGCCGAACTGGTCGGCGCGCGACCAATAGGCCATGTCGACTTCCGCTGGCCCCTGTTCGGACGGCCGCACTGTGACCAGGATGCGGCTGCCGTCCCGTGGCGCGCTCGACATGTGACGCCACTGATCGGGTTCGTCCATTGCATTTCCTCCCTGCAGTCTGCGCCGGCTGGCTGGACCCGATAGTCGCTTCGTGCCCGGGAGCGGTCAACCCGAACTTTCCGCTAAAGCAATTCCAGGAAAAATGCGTAGCGGTTTTCCGTCCGGAATTGCGTCAAAACAAAAGGATGGAGCGGTTCTGCGTTTCCGCGAAACGGTGAACCGCTCCGGAGAGCGATATCGTTCCTGGTCTGGCGCAGCGACCTTCAGCTTACCTTGGCTTGCACTGCCCAGGCTCTGGTTTTCATGGGGATTGATCCGTCCTCGCCGCGCGGCAGGCTGTCACGCAATTTCTCCATCAGGCGCTGGCGGGCTGGCGGTTCGAGGCTCATGCAGTAGCCCGGCGCCGGACCTGCGCCCAGCGTGAAGGGGCGCCAGTAGTCGTCAAAGTCCTTGAACACAGCCGGCATTTCGATCTGGGTGCAGTCGATGGAAACCAGTCCCGCCGTCTTCACGAGGTCGGTCAATCCGTCCGGTGTGCAGAATGGAAAGCGTTTGTCCTCGGCAAGGTCGATGGCGGCGGGGTCGAGGGCCGTCGCTGCTGTCCAGAATGCCCGCATGAATTCCACGCCGCCGCCAGGATAGTCCCATACATAGAGCCCGATCGCCGCTCCAGGGCGAGCAACCCGCCGCATCTCCGCGAGCGCCTTCTGCTTGTCGGGGATGAAGTTGAGGACCAGCGCCGACACGACCACGTCCTTGCTGCCCGATTGGACGGACAGCGCCTGCGCATCACCTTGGGCAAACTCGACACGGCCGTCAGGCACGTTTGCGCGCGCCTTGGCGAGAAAGCCCTCCGAGGGATCTATCGAGACCAGGCTCGCGGGGCTGCATCGCGCAAGGATGGCCGCGGACAGCGCCCCGGTTCCACACCCCACCTCCAGCCAATCCAGCCCCTCGGGCGGATCGAGCCAATCCAGGAAGAGAGGAGCGATCTGACGGCTCCATCGCCCCATATAGAGGTCGTAGCTGTCTCCCGCCTGCCAAGCGTCGTGACGCGTTGCCTGAGCCATCGCAATCTCCTAGCGAGATCGTTTTCAGACCATTGGACTGCAGGATACGCCCGCCTCCCTGACAGGACCAGTGGGACGCGCGACCGGTCACTTTGCACAAGACAGCTATATCGTTCAAAGCTAATGTTCTGAGGCTGCAATCCGGACGACGATCGATGAGCGAAGAATTGCTGGCCAGCGCGACCTGTCTCGGGCCGGTTCATCTGCGCGTCATCGATATCGCAGCGGCCTTGCCGGTCTGGGTCGACGCGGTCGGCCTCGCGGTGCTTAGCGATGATGGCGCAACAGTCGGACTCGGCGTCGATGGCAAGGCGCTGATCGTGCTTCATGCCGGGGCGGATGCCGTGCTGCCGCCGAAGTCGCGCGATCTCTTCCATGTCGCCATCCATGTGACGACGCGCAAGGAATTGGCGCGCGTTGCCGCCCGGCTCAAGGCGTCGGGGCTGAGACACAGCGCCCAGGACCACCTGATCTCCGAATCCCTCTATGTCTCCGACCCATCCGGCAACGGCATCGAGATCTGTTTCGACACGCCCGAGCGTTATGCCTCGAGACAGGAGACCGCGGACGGCCGCGTCACCCTGATCGCCAGAGACGGCAGCGCCCATTCCGGCCTCGAGCCGCTGGATGTCGCGGGCTTGCTGCGCGAGCTCGGCAATTCCGGCCATGTCGAACCCATGCTGGCGGCGCACGCCTTCATCGGCCATATTCATATGCGCGCCCGCTCGCCGGAAGCGCTGATGGCATTCTATCTCGGCGCGCTCGGCTTCGGGCCGCACATCCAGTCCCGCTCGTTCGGCCTGTTCGACTGCGGCACCGACCGGCGCCCGCACATGGTCGCCTTCAATATCTGGGCTCGCGACGAATTGCGCGAACCGCCGCCCGGTGCCGCCGGTCTCGATCATTTCACCGTGGTGGTTCCATCGGCTGAAGATCTCGCTGCGGTCGCGCGGCGGCTCGGCAACGCGAACCTGCCTTCGACGCAAACGGATGGGGCACTGCACCTCGCTGATCCCGAGGGCAACCGCCTGCGGATCGTGGTGGCGGGAGACTGATCTGCTCGATCAAGGGGAGGGGTGGCATGGCGATCAAAATAATAGGAACCGGCTTCGGCCGCACCGGCACGGATTCGATGCGCGAGGCGCTTGCGATCCTGGGTTACGGCCCCTGCCACCACATGTCCGCGGTCAACACCAACGAAGAGCAGAAGCGGCTCTGGCGCGCGCTGGCCAAGGGTGCCGCGCCCGACTGGAACACGCTGTTCTCCGGCTATGTCTCCTGCATGGACTGGCCGTCGGCCTATTACTGGCGGGAGTTGATCGATTTCTACCCCGACGCCCGCGTCATCCTCACCTGGCGCTCGCCGGAAAGCTGGTGGGAGAGTTTCGAAAAGACGATCGTTGCCGGCATCGCCACTAGCCAGGAGCCGGATTCGCTAGGCGTCGCCCTCATCGCCAAGCAGGTCTTCGCCGGCCGGCCGCAGGATCGCGCGGCCGCGATCGCCGCCTATGAGGCCAATGTCGAGGGTGTCATTGCCACAGTGCCGGCCGAGCGCCTGCTGGTCCACAGGCTGGGCGACGGCTGGGAGCCGCTCTGCGCCCATCTTGGCGTTGCCGTGCCGGACCAGCCCTATCCTAACCGCAACAACACGAAGGACTTCCGCTCGACATGGCTGTCGCTGAAATAGGGATCGCACTTTTCAAAGCGATGGGCGATTGCCGCGCTCAGACACGCTCTAATGCCCGCTTCCCCCGACCTTTTGCCGACGAGATCTGACCGCCTCCATCAGTTCGCGCTCGCTGGTGTGAGCATTTCGAAAAATGGCCACAACCATCACCGCCAAGATTTCGGTGTCCGGGTCCAAAGGGTCGAGATGCTCATCCGCACAGACCTGATCGAATACGCGTTCGCAAATAGCCAGATCGTGAGGGCTGAGGCAGGTGCGATTGAAACGTCGACGCAGCATCCGTGCGAACCTTTCAGGGCCCGCTACCCGTGCTTGCGGCGGGCTTTTTTGCTGATGAACCGCTGAAGCGATGGACTGCTTAAGTGACAATATCGTCTGCAGTGTATTTGAATAAGTTTACTTGTTTGCTGATGATTGCTCTGTAATTAATCCCAAAATCAGCGCACACTCACGAGCTTTATATTGTCCAGCAACCATAAGTTGGTAATAATCTTGCCGTTTGTGTTCCGGAACATGAAAGCCGCGTCGAAATTCCGCCGCCTCTTTCGGTGTTCGAGTGCAGCCGAGTTTACTGGCGGTGACTTTCAAACTCGCCAGGGAGCATCCGATCTTTGCCGCAATATCCTTCAACGGTTCGTTGTTACCGTATCCATCAAGAATTATCCTGCGACGAGCTTCGCTGTTGAGCTTTGTGGTCACTTCGGTGGTCTCCTCAACTAATATTTCACGATGCTCGATTCTATACGCATCAGGTTGAAGAGTGTCGTTAGCTTCGCATCCAGAAACTTATCTCGGAATGCATTTCTTGCCGTAATCCAGCGTGATCGCCGTTTCAGTCGACTCGAGTCCGCCAGTCTTGCCAGATGCCTGAGTTACACCACATGATTGAGAGGGGCATGGGCATAGCCGATTCGGATATGGCACCACGCGATGGACGCTAAAAGGCAAGACAAGACCTCTGCGAAGCAGGCACCGGAGCGTGATCGACGTCGCTGGGCACGCGAAGCTCAACCTCACAATGAGGCTGCTCCGTTACTCGCGCCGGCGCTCGAACCTCTGCCCTTTTCAACGCTCGAACTGGCGCCAGAGGATCAATTCGCCGCTTGGCAAGCGCATATGGCGCCGCTTGTCGAGGTCAGGTTGCCGGATGACAGATCGCTGGACGATGGCTTTCCCGCCAACCACACGGCTTGGAACCTCGGTGGCATGCTGATCGTCCAGCAGCACGCTCCGGCACATAGTTACATCCGTTCTGCCGCTAAGCTTCGGTCCAGCTCGATCGATCACTGGTATATCGTCTTGCCACGTATTGGCCGGTCGTGGACAGAGGTCGATCGCCGTGTTGCAGAAGGCCAGCCGGGCAAATTGGAGATCAGGTCGCTTGGCTATCCGTTTCGCGGGAGGACAACGGACTCCGAAAGTCTCTTTCTCTATCTGCCGCGTGATTTGTTCTCTGATGCGGCGGCAACTCTCGACGCAAAGAACAATTCAATTCTGTCCGGCAACTTTGCCAACCTCTTGGTTGACTACGTCAACAGCATTGAAGCAAGGCTGCGCAGTCTCACGGCTGAAGATCTGCCTCGCATCGTACACGCAACACGCAGCATGATCATTGCCTGCCTCACGCCTCCGGCGGAACATGTTGCGGCCTCCGAACAATTGACGAGTGTCGCGTTGATGGAGCGAGCGCGTCGATACGTCCAAAACAATCTGGATGCGGCTCATTTGACACCGGATACAATGTGCCGGGCGCTCGGCGTATCACGCTCTCGTCTCTATCAGTTGTTCGAACCGAGCGGTGGTGTTCTCCATTACATACAAAGTCGCCGCCTTCTGGCAGCCCATATTGCGCTTAGCGATCCGGCGGACAGCCGGCGTATAGTTGAAATTGCTGAAGCCTTCGGGTTTAGTTCTGCGGCGAATTTCAGCCGGGCATTCAGCAAGGAATTCGGTTACAGCCCCCGCGAAGGCCGGACTGCTGTGGTATTGCCGCGCCCCGCCAACTCTGTTTCGCTTGCGGGACACGAGAAGGCCCCTTCCTTTGAAGGTTGGCTCAAAGCGCTCGGAAACTGAATTGGGGATCGGCGATCTTGGGACGGGGCGGGGCTCAAAACAGGCTTGCCGGGGCGGGGAAGGCCACGCCGCCTCATAGATCACAATACTTCGTGTCGCGTCCACCGCGCCGCCAATCGTATGGCTAATCCCCGCCAATTCCCGATTTATTAACGAGTTGCGACTGTTCATCGTTATTGATAATTTTCCGCCAATTGCAGCGGAGCGTACATTGCAACTACGCCGCATGCGGCGCTTGTTAAGACTGCGAGTTGAAAGTTTGCCAAGCTTGATAGTTATGTTATTTCTAGACTGGGGGACGCGGATTTGCACCGTTTACGGAGGTGGCTCTTGCATCCAGAGGCATCAGGCGTCGGCACCGAGAGTGAGGGGCCTTCCTCGAGCGATGTTCCACGTGCCGGCGAAGCGCTTCTCGCTGACCTTTTGGCGAACACGACCGAACTTTTGTCGTTCTATGACCGCGACTTCAACCTGACGCACTACGCAACCAGGCTCAAAGGTGTGTACGGAGGCGCGGTGGCGCCGGGCGCCGCTGTTTGGGAGATCTACCCGAGCTTCCTCGATGCGAGGCATCGCGACGAATTTCTTCGTGTGCTCCACGGCGGCTCTCCGGCCAGCATCGATTTGCCGCGATCGTCGGGCCAAGCGCCACGGTCCGCTTTCGTCTTCGCTACTGCAAATGGTGTGGGAATCATCGAATCAAGGGAGCACGGCGGGCGGAGCGCGGCGGAGGAACAGGAGCATGTAATTCTGCTCCACCAGGCGACGCACGACGTGCTGACCGGCCTGCAGAATCGGCGGAGATTCGGCGAGCGGCTGCAGCAGGCACTGGAGGCCATCGGCGGACCAAAACCGAAAGCCGCCCTGCTGCAAATCGACCTTGACGATTTCAAAGCGGTCAACGACACGCTCGGCCATGGAGCAGGCGATACGCTTCTTCAGCTCGCGGCAGGTCGAATCCGCGACGCGCTGCAGGACGGCGAATCCGCGTACCGGTATGCCGGCGATGAGTTCGCTGTCATCCAATTGGGAAAGGATCAGCCGGCGGAAGCCGAGCGCCTCGCCGGATCGCTGGTCGAAGCGTTCAAGGAGCCGTTCGTCATCAACGGCATTGCCGTCTTCGTCGGCTCGAGTATCGGAATTGCTTTCGGGCCGGAGCACGGGACCGATGGCGAGCAGCTGATGAAAGCTGCTGACATTGCACTTTACGCAGCCAAGACGGATGGGCGCGGTTGCGCTCGAACGTTCAACCGTTCGATGCTGCTCTTGCTCGAGCAACGCGAGAATCTGAGGCGCAGCCTTCGAACCGCTCTGGAGCGGGGCGAGCTTTATCTGGAGTATCAGCCGCTCATTCGGCCTCCCTCGTCGGTGATCGGTTTCGAAGCGCTACTGCGGTGGCGGCATCCCGAGATCGGAATCATTCCACCCAGTGTGTTCATACCGATCGCCGAAGCCGACGGTCTGATGGACGAGATTGGACGATGGGTGCTCGAGCAAGCCTGTCGCCAGGCATTGACGTGGCCCTCCTCGCTGACGGTCGCGGTGAACCTGTCGCCGGCTCAGTTCCTTAGCGGTTCGCTGACGGACACGGTCGCTCAGGTCATCGACGCAGTGGGAATCCGAGCAGACCGACTTGAACTCGAGATAACCGAGACGGTTCTTCTTGAGAAGACGATCGACAATATCGACACGTTAAATACCCTGAACGTCTTGGGGATACGAATATCGCTCGACGATTTTGGAACATACTATTCATCGTTGAGCTACCTTAAGAACTTTCCTTTCGACACGCTGAAGATAGATCGATACTTCATCGCGGACCTGGAGACCGACCTCAAAAGCCAGACCATCGTGCGATCGATCATGAATCTGGCGCACGGCCTGGGAATAAGCGTTACCGCCGAGGGGGTCGAGACGTCGGCACAGGCACGGTGGCTGATCAAGGAGAATTGCGATTGCCTGCAAGGGAATTTCCTGGGACGCCCGCTCGGAGCCGAGGCAACCAGCGATTTCATCAGGCGGTCCCCGCTGAGGGTGGTACGAGCGATGGAGGGATCAAATCGGGCGGTCTAGCGCCTTGCACCCTTTGTTAACTGTGAAGGGGAGATTTGTAGAAACGATCGAGGCAGATACCGCGCATTCTTCGAGTCGATGCGAGACTGACTCATAACGGGCCGCGGTGAAATTATCCGCCTCGGAGGTCATCGCCCCACCAGGGCACAGTACTGATGGAACAAGGGAGGATGCCGATGGAACCTGTTCATCATGACCTGGCTGGCGGGCCGGCTTTTGAGCCCATGATCCAGATTGACATGGAAATCAAAGCTTTTGTCTCCGTTTGGAGACACTGCGATTATGTCTCGACATACATGGCCCGGATGATCAGTCAAAACAGGTCAGACTCGGTCCGGCATTCAAATCTCTTTTCCTCTGCCTTCAACGAATTGCTGGAAGTCGCCTTTCGTACGCGCCATGCCGACGGCGAACTGGCATGCAGGGTGTCCCGCCATGGCGCGACGGACAGGATCGAGCTGATACTTCCTTGTGTGCCAGAGGAGCGCCGGTTCTACGAAGAAGCCGTATCGCAAGTCGCAGGAATAGAGGCCAGGGAGCGATACCTCAATTCGGTGTCTGGCGATCTCGCGCCCAGCCGGGAGGTCGTACTCCTGGAACTGGCTGTCGACTACAACGCGACACTCAGGCTGGAGGAAGCCGATGGTGATGCAATCAAGCTTGTCGTGGATCTTCCGCTTGAGGGCCTGCGAAATTGAGCCTTCTCCCGCGTTTCAAGGCGCAATACGACGCCAACAACCAGGAGTTCTCCATATCGGGGGTGGTCCGGCCTCAGGCCATCGATGAGCTTGGGCCCAGCATAGCATTGCTCCGCGATGCGATCGGCCGGGTGCGCGGCGTTCTCTACGTCAACGTCAGACGCCTGACGCAGATGAACAACGCTGCGTTTCACGCCTTTTCAAGGATCATCATTGACGCTTGCCGCGCTCGGCCCGATCTCAAATTCGTCGTCATCACGTCAAGTGTCGTCGGATGGACGTCGCGAAAATTCGGTCGCTTGAGCGGAATCGAACCGAACATCACGGTCGAAGAGTATGACAGCGAATTCTATCCGGGGCAGGGCTTCCTTGAGGAAGGCGGGTTCGTTCCAATCCTGCGCACACAGACAAAGATGACCTGGCGCCACGAGCGCGCGATCTTGCCGCGACACGGCATGAGGCCCGGGATTGTCATGGCCGACATCTGTTGCGGGATCGGTGATTTCGCCGTGCTCGTGCAGAAGGAGTTCCAGCCGTCGCGGATCGTCGCCCTCGACCACTCCATATCAAGCCTGGATTATGCTCGACGCGTGATGCGGGAGTTCGATATCCGGGGCATCGAATATACCTATGGCGATGCGTCGGAGATGCTGCTCGACGAAGCGCAGTTCGACTTGGTGACCTGCCGCCACTCCCTTCAAATCTTCAATCGACCTGAACTCATCCTCAAGGAGCTCTACCGCATATGCAAGCCAGGCGGGCGGGTCTACATCACCAACGAGAAAAATTCGCATTGCCTCGGCGAGCCGCGCGCCGAAAGCATTCGTTGGACCTACAACGAGGTGGCGAAGCTGTTCGGGCATTTCGAGATGGACGTCGAGCTTGGGCCCAAGAGCCGGCGATACCTGATCGAAGCCGGATTCGAAGACATCCGTGTCGAGACCTTCATGGTCACTAACCTGGACGGCGATCCGCAGGATTTTGCCGATGTCATTGCGGCCTGGGCCGATGTCTATGCGGGCGAGATGGCGAGCAAACGCGGCGACTGTCCGGAGTTCGTCGCACGGTTCCGGCAGGGCTTCCAGGACCACATTTTCGCTGCGCTCCATCCCAAGGGTTATGCGGGTTGGCCGATCTGGGTCGCATCGGGGCGACGGCCGCAATGAAAACCGACAGTGAGCCCACACCGCGCTTCGGCCTGCGCTCCTTTCGAGCGAAGTTCGTATTGGTCGTTGGCGGCGCCGTACTGTTCGATCTCCTGCTGAGCGGTGGTCTGGCGCTTTGGAACGTTCAAGAGCTGTCGCGCGATGCCACGTCGGAAGTCGGTGAGGGCCTGACGACCGCAAACGAGGAATACCTTCGTTCCTATGCCGATTCGACAGCATTGAGTGTCGACCTGCTGCTCGATCGGGTTCATGGGGACGTCAAGGCGCTGGCCGGCGTGCTGCAGGCCCAGATCGACGATCCGATGAGGCAGCAACAGGTCGGAGCGACCCTTTCGCATGAGACGCCCGGCTCCGTGAAGGTCGTCTACGACACGCAGGGCGATTGGGCGCAGAATCTGCCGGGCGCGCCTTCCGTGGTAAGCGTCTGGGGCTACCTGCTGGGCGCCGACCACAGTCCGTTGCCGGCCGTTCAGCAGGAAATAGAAGACAGTACCGTGATCGATCTCGTCGCGCCGACTCTCATGGCCAGCGGGTCGTCCAAACTGCAGATGTACTACATTGGTCCCAAAGAACGGCCGATCTTCAGGACGGTACCGTATACGGACCAGGCACAGACCTTCGACCGGCTCTATCCAGGCCACAACAAGGCGGAGTTCTGGGAGTTTTTCTTTCCGGGAATCTATGGGTCATGGCAGCAATGGGCCAAGGATCCAGCCTCACGTCCGGTTCCTGACGACATTACCCAGACGGCGCCTTACACCGATGCAATCACGGGAAAGCTGATCGTCAGCTTTTTCCACCCGCTGTGGACGCGCGATCGCACCGGTATCGCCGGTACGGCAGGAGCAGACATCACTCTCGATCAGCTCGCGGAAGTCGTCGAACGTGTGAAGATCGCTGAAACCGGGTTCGGCTTCCTTACGATGTCGACTGGCAACGTGGTGGCGATCAATCCGTCGGGCCAGGCGATCATCGGCCTGACTTCATCGAGCGATGCGGGCACGCAGGGCGTCACCGGCCTGGAGAGGTCTCTGCGGGGAAGTACACAGCCGGCTATCGCGTCGCTGCCTCTCGACCAGAACAATGACGGGGTCATTCAGCATATCATGCTCGACAACAAGGGCGAACGCGTCCCCTACATTGTCGTCCTCAAGAGATTGAAGCCGACCAATTTGTGGAGTTCGGGACCGATCAAGTCCGAAACGATGTCGGTCGGCATCGTCGTTCCCGAACGGGAGATCTATGCATCCCTGTTCGCCGCTCAGGAGAGTATTTCTCGCGCAACCAATCGTATCCTGCTGTTTCAGATCGCCGCGATCGTCGTTTCGCTTCTGATTGTCTTCGCGGCCGTGCTCGGAATTTCGAAGCGGATCACCGCGGGCCTCAGGGCGCTTGCCAGCGCCGCCCAGCGGCTCCAGTCCAAAGATTATTCAGTCCGCGTGAGCATTCCGACGCGCGACGAAGTTGGAGCGGCAGGGATAGCTTTCAACCGGATGGCTGAGCAGATCAGCTTTCACACGGAAAACCTCGAGCAACTCGTCGACGACCGAACCAGAGAGCTCGGGGACGCAAATCAGGAGATATCCGCACTCAATGAAAAGTTGCGGGACGAGAACGTCCGCCTCGGTGCCGAGCTCGCAGTTGCCAGGCAGATCCAGATGATGGTCCTGCCGAAACCATTCGAACTCGAAGCGATTCCGGGGCTGGAGATCGCAGCCTACATGCGGCCTGCCGACGAGGTCGGCGGTGACTACTACGACGTCCTGCAGAACGGGTCACGGGTCAAGATCGGGATCGGCGATGTGACCGGTCATGGTCTCGAGAGCGGCGTGCTGATGCTGATGGTCCAATCCGTTGCACGCGCGCTGCAGGAGACCAACGAAGGGGATCCGCACCAGTTTCTGGATCGGCTGAACAGGGCGATCTACAAGAACATTGAGCGCACGAACACGGACAAGCATCTCTCGCTGGCCTTTCTTGACTTTGAGGGTGAGCAGGTAACGCTATCCGGCCAGCATGAGGACGTTCTGGTCGTCCGTGCGGGTGGGGAAGTCGAACGCATCGATACGCTTGATCTGGGTCTGCCGGTTGGTCTGGAGCATGACATCTCGCAGTTCATTGCCACGCGCGACATCGTGTTCGGGAGTGGCGACGTGATCGTGCTGCACACCGACGGTGTGACCGAGGCGGAAGACCAGGACCGAAGGCTATTCGGGTTCGAGCGCCTCTGCCAGAGCGCACGAAAACGTTATGGCAGGAGCGCAGAGGAAATCAAAACCGGGATCATTGAGGATCTTATGGCCCATATCGGAATCCAGAAGATCCACGACGACATCACCCTCGTAATCATAAGGCACACATAGGAATGACCACGCTGTTCGGTACCCCTGACCTTGCTATCGGGATGATGGAAAGTGTCAGCCGGGTGCGGCTGTTCGACGGACCTCTCGACTTGAGTTGGCGTCATTGTGCTACGACTTCGGACTTCATCGCCGATCTTTTCGCATTGCGCTTTCAGTCGTCCCGCAACGACTACAAGGAAGTGCGGCACAGCATCGGGTATCTGGTCAACGAGCTCATCGAAAATGCCGTCAAGTTTCGCGCACCGGGCGAAATCGTGATCGAGGCGTCGATGGATTCGGAGTGCTTCAAGCTCAAGGTGTCGAATGACCTCGATGGTGAAAACGCGTCCGAGTTCCAAAGTCTCCTGGCGGACATCACGGTTGGCGACCCCAGAGACCTGCTGATACAGCGAATCGAAGCGAATGCTGCGAACCCCGACGTGGTACGCTCAGGACTCGGATTGCTGACGTTGATGAGCGACTATGACGCGCGTTTGGCTTGGATATTCAGCTCTGCCGACGAAAGCGATCGGATTTGCCTGGAGACATATGCCTCCATTCCGATCTCGCAAACGCACAACTAGATGAAACGAAGCCAGGCCATGGAAATCAAAACAGACGACTACCGCGTGTGGATCGAAGGAAGCGATATCTTTTTCGACGGTGCAATGCGGCTTGCCAGTTCCGAGGCTGGTGCACCCATCATGGCTTTGGCGATCGGTGTTCTTGCCTCAAATCCCTCTTCCGTTACGCTCAATTTAAAGGACCTTCAGTTTCTCAATTCTTCCGGTATCAACCTGCTGGCGAAATTTACCATCGAGGTGCGCAAGCATCCCGATGTTCGACTCATCGTGCGTGGAACGCCCGACATACCCTGGCAATCGAAATCATTGCCGAATCTGAAGAAGCTGCATCCCGCTGTGGTGCTTTTGATGGACTGACCAGGTCGCCCAAAATTTGCAGGGGACTGCGTGGGCCGGCAACCCGAGATAGCATAGGCCAGCCGGGGACGGTGCGAGAGCCTGTACCGACAGTGAGAACGGTGCAGGATCGCCGCCTACAGCGAGATATGTACGCCCGGACAAGTATTTGGATGCGAAGCTAACGACAATCCGGCCTCGTGCGTAGATGTTCGTAGTGGCTTGGCGGGGGCTCGGCACAGGCGGCAGGCGTCCACGTTGGGGGGATGTCGGGCCGCCTGTGCCGATCATGCCGCCGCCACGCGGTCAAAGGTGGTCGTCTTGAGTAAGCGTCCCAAAGTCAGCAGCGGCCGGCTGCAGTTCATTCCGCCGCAGATCCCGACTCCGGTCGAGCACCCGCCCGAAGATGAGGGATGGGTTCACGAGATCAAGTTCGACGGCTACCGGACACAGATCATCATCGATAAAGGCGGCGTGCGTCTCTACAGCAAGAACGGCCACGACTGGACCACAAAATACTGGCCCATCGCGCTGGCAGCCGAGCTGCCATGCCGGGCTGCCATTCTCGACGGCGAGGTCATTGTAGCGGGCGAGCAGGGCGCTCCCGATTGTCCCGCGCTGGAAGCCGCGATCTGGAACGAGCCGAGCCGGTTGGTGTTCGTCGCATTTGACATTCTCCATCTCGACGGTCGCAATCTTGCCTCCTTGCCCCTGCTGCAGCGCAAGCAGGCGCTGTGGCAGCTGGTTGAGCCCGGCCTCGGCAAGATCCAGTACAGCGCGCATTTCGAAGGCAGTGCGCTAGCGATCTTCCGCGCCGTCGATGAGATGGGGCTCGAGGGCATCATCTCCAAGCGCGCCGACAGCCGCTACAGGAGCGGATCGTCGAACACATGGCTGAAGGCCAAATATTCTGCGCCCATTGCCGTGCCAGACCAGCCTTGATCCCAACCGCAACAGCGCAAGGACTTCCGCTCGACAATGTCGCTGAAATAGGAACCGAACGTTTCGGAACGATGGCGGAATTGCCATGCTCACACATGCACGGTGCCATGCGACAGCTCGCCTTCCTCACTGCTGACGAGCAAGGCCGCGGCGAGCAGCGCGGCATAGCAGAACCCCACTATGCACGCGACGACGATGCCGGGCACGGGACCGAGCGATGCTACCCGCATCGCGTCGAGGAACGAGGCGCCGAAGCCGATCGGTGACCCTTCGCGCTGCAGGCTGGGCGTCGTGATCTTCAGCACCCAGGCCAGCATCAGGATCGTGTACATGAAGAGGTAGTTGCGACGAAGCCGCCGCACCAGGGCCGCACGCTGCGAGATCAGGAAGCGGGGCGAGCGCAAGCCTTCACCGACAATGGCCAGCCAGTTGGAGGCGTAGTCCGGCTGCGGCGAGAAGATTTGCGCGAAGTAATAGCGTTCGAACTGGCGTACCCGGGCCCGGTAGACGTCGAAGAAGCGGTAGCGCCGCGCCTCGATCCACAACAGCAGCGTGATCAAAAGCATGGCGAACAGCAGCACGCCGTGATGGGCGCTGGGCGTCGACAGCGACACCGACAGCATGGCGGCGACGACCGTGATCGCCCAGTTGCTGGTCCGGTCGAGCCGGTCGCGCCAGCCGGCCATGCGGCCGATCTCGGCGCGATGGAAATGCGACATCGTCGTTGCCAGTTCCGATGAGGTGAGCTTCATCGCGAACGCATCCGACGCCCGCGGCGCTGCTGCCGCCTCGGTGGATTTCACGGTCTGGACCTGGGACATCCCCTGCCATGCGCCTCCCGAACACAATGGCCGGCCGAAACAAACCGGCCACACCCCGAAAAACACAACGCGCGGCCGGCTGAAACGTTCCAGCGCGGCTCAGAATGTCTGGCGTGGAAAAATAGGGCGACCGACGAGCGGGGGGCGGGGGGGTGGGTTTCGCCGGTCACCCAGGACAGGGGGCCATGAATAAAGAAAGCGTAGGCCCTGACCCCACTATGCCATTGGCATGGCTGCGAGAACAGCCTTCTCTGTTAGTCAGTTCCAGAACGCCTGAACGCGTCTCGCCGCCGCTCGGAGCCGCTGCTTGTCTTCCTCTTACCGCTCGCGCTTGGCGCGGAGCGCTTCAGCCCTTGATGTCCGCGCTCGCTTTCGCGGCCGCTACCAGCTGGATCGAGGGCCGCTCACCGGGGGGGCTGGTCTTGGCGACGACGACCCTGTCGCGTCCTTCGCCCTTGGCATCGTAGAGCGCGTGATCGGCGGCATTGGTGGATTTCGGCCCAGCCCGCGCCATGCTCGGGGTAGGCGGCGACGCCGAACGAGACCGTCACGGTGCCCAGTGTGCGACCGCGATGCGTCAGATGCAGCTGCCTGATAGCCTGGCGCAGCGCTTCCGCCCGCTCGGCGCCTTCCTCGAGCGAGCATCCCGGCATGACGATGGCGAATTCCTCGCCGCCATAGCGCGACACGACATCGCTGTCCCTGGCGTGCTCGCGACGCGCGGTGGGCTGAAACGTTCCAGCCTCTTCGTATCGGGGAATGAGATCAGCGCCGGTTGGCGCGGAGCATTCCCCTGAACAGATATTCCGATAGTTCCGCCGAGAACGAACCTTGCGTCGGTTCGATATCATTTGCCGCTTTTTGCCTGCTCGATCAGTTTCTTCAGCGTTGCCAGATCGGTCGCGCCGGGGAAGATCTGGTCGCCGGCGACGAAGCCTGGTGTTCCCGTGATCCTCAGCGCCTGGGCCAGCTCCACATTGCGGTCGATTAGCGCCTGAATGTCGGGCTGCTGCATGTCGGTTTTCATGCGCTCGACATCGAGCCCGGCCTCAGCGGCGATCTTGAGCACGACCGCCTCTGTCACCCTTGTCCTGGACCCAAGGAGCGCCTTGTGAAACGCCGTGTACTTACCTTGCTTGTCGGCGGCGAGCGCCGCCTTGGCCGCAAACATCGAATCCGGGCCGAGGATGGGGAATTCCTTGTAGACGATCCTGAGCTGCGGATCGTCGGCCACGGCCTGGTCCATGATTGGCGCCATCTGCCGGCAATAGGGGCAATTATAGTCGAAGAATTCGACCAGCGTGACGCTGCCTTGCGCATTGCCGCCGACCGGGCTCTGCCTGTCGTGGAAGATGTCGTCTGCACGCGCCTTGAGCACCGCCTTGGCCTGGGCTGCCTCCGCTTCACGTTGGCGCTGGTCCAGGCTTTGCAGCGCCTGCACGAGAACCTCTGGGTGCGCGAGGATATAGTCGTGTATCCGCTGGTCGAGCTGATCTTGGGACATTTCGCCTGCGGCGTTCGCCGATTGCAGCGCCCCTTGAACCCCTGGATCGAGCAGGAACCATCCCGTCATTCCTACAAGCAGGAGGGCGCCAAGGATGCCGCGATATCGGTTCACCTCCTTTGCTCCTGTGCTCATGTTCGTCTCCCCTTGCTATCCGTTAGGACCGCCGGATGCCGGCGTGCCGCCGGTGAGAAATGGTCAAAATAGGCTCTTCAATTTCGCCAGCCAGCCTTCGTCCTGTTCGTGGTGCGGGCGCTCGACATTGTTGGTCAGCGCGTTGACGAAGGTGATGAGATTGACGGGCGCGAAGTTCAGGCCGTGGAAGTTCGCCCGCCAGCGACCCTCCTTGTCGATCACGTGGGTGACGGTGCCGTGCATCTGGTAGCCGTCGTCGCTCAGGCTGAACTTGTGGCCGAAGGCTTCTGCAAGTTTGCGGGTCGTGTCCTCGGGTTGATCCTGGGTGGTGGTCAGGAACAGCCAGTTGACCGGATCGAGCCCATGCGCCGGCCCGTAGTTGCGAAGCACTTCCGGCGTGTCCCTCGTCGGGTCGGTGGTGATGGTGACGAAGGTGACCTGGCCCTTCATCGGCGTGCCGTTCACCATTTTCTGGATTTCGGCGATCTTCTCGGCATGCAGCGGACACACGTCCGGGCACGAGGTGTAGATGAAGTGGAGGACGACGACCTTGCCGGTGAGGTCAGCCCGCCGCACGATACGCCCGTCGGCGGTGCGCAGCGTGAAGTCTGGCGCCGGTTTGTCGATCTGCTGGAAATATTTCTCGTCGGACTCCAGCATGGCGTCGACCTCGTCGAGCGTATGCGCCCTCGCGTGAGCGAAGCCGGCGACCAGCACCGCGAACGCTGCCAGCAGCACACGCATCCATTCGCTCCAACTCGGCGGGATATGACGAGCCGCCAGCGCGCTTTCAATTCTGACATGCATCGGTCATTTCCTTTCCCGGTTTGCGGCGATGCGGCCGCGGATGAAGTCGACCATGTCGCGTGAGTCCCATTCAGCCGGCCCGATCAACCGGCCGATCTCCTTGCCTTCACGGTCGATCAGCAACGTCATCGGAAGGCCTACGGCGCCGAGCGTGAACATCGCCTTGGCGGAGCTGTCTATATTCAGGGCAAGGTGCGTGACGCCTGTTTCGGCGTAGAACTTTTTGACGATGTCCGGGCCCGCGCGGTCCATGGAGAGCGCGACGACCTCGAAATCCCGTCCGCCGAGCTTTTCTTGTAGCCTGTCAAGTGTCGGCATCTCCTTCCGGCAGGGCGCGCACCATGTCGCCCAGATGTTGAGCAGCACGACCTTGCCGGAAAAGCTGGCGAGCGTTTTCGGCTGGCTGGCGCCGTCGGTGAAGCTGATTTCCGCAACCGGCACGGGCGCCTCGTGAACCGCAAAGTTCTGCGGCGGTTCAGCGGCTGATACGGGCCGCCAAAACGTCAGCAACATCGCAATCAGGACCAATCGGCTCATTATCACGGCCGTTCATTCCGTGGCGTAGACAGTCGGCGCCTTGCCGTCCTTTGTGAAGGCATAGATCGTCCAGGTCCCATCCTTCTCGCCGCCCATGCCGGGCGCGCCCGTCGGCATGCCGGCCAGCGTGATGCCCGTGATGGCAGGACGTTCCGTAAGCAGCTTCTTGACGATGTCGACGGGCACCAGGCCGTCAACAATATAGCCGTCGACCATCAGCGTGTGGCAGCCTTGGAGGTCGGCCGGCACGCCGGCGTCGCTGCTGATCTGCGAGAGATTGTTGACCGACTTGATCTCGACCTTGAAACCGTTGTGCTCGAGGTAGTTGGCATAGGATTCACAGCAGCTGCATTGCGGGTTCTTGTACATCACCGCATTGATGGTCGCCGCGAACGCAGGCAGCGGCGTCGCGATCAACAGGGAAAGGGCGGCGAGGCGGTAGGTCAGTTTCATTGCAGTTCTCCTTGGTTGAACGAAGAGGTTCAGTTTACGCGGAAGACCGTCATCAGGCCGGCCATCTGGTGGTCGGCGACATGGCAGTGCAGCATCCAGTCGCCGGGATTGTCGGCGACGAAGGCGCATTCGATTATGTCTTTCGGGGCGAGCAGTACCGTGTCCTGCCACTGCCTATGCGGCACCGGCGAACCGTTGCGCGAAAGCACCAGCATGCTGAAGCCATGGACATGCATGGGATGCCACCACGCCGTTTCGTTGCGCATGGTGAGGTGGCAGGTGGCGCCGCGTTCAAGCGTGAACTGCGGTGCCATGCCTGCATGGCCGTCGCCGGTCATCGACATGCCATTGATCGCCCACGCAGCGCCGCCATGCATGCCAGGCGTCGCCATGCCCATCATGCCGCCGACGCCGGCGAGCTTGCCGCCACCCATCATGCCGCCCTGCAGCACGATCTCCTGGCGTACGACATTCGCGAGGTCCGGCGCGGGCAGCGGATTGAGCGGCAGGGCAAGCGACGCGTCGAGCGGATGCGCCCTGAGCGGCGGTTCGGCGTCATAGGCGAGCGTGGTCAGCGTATAGGCAAGCCCATCATAGAAGTCGTCGATCACGGCGTGCCGGCTGCCGGGGTCGCCCTGCATGTCGAGCACGATGTCGATGCGCATGGCTGGGGCCAGCACAAGGCGGCCACCCTCCGGTTCATGCGGATCGCAAGGCTGACCGTCTATGGCGATGGCGACCGGGCTGTGTCCTTGGAAGCGCAGCGCCATCATGCGCGCAAGCGAGGCATTGGCGAGCCGCAACCTGACACGCTCGCCCGCCTTGACGCTGAGGTCGGCCGGCGCTCTGCCGTTGATGGTGACGACATTGCCGACGCGGCCGGACATCGCCGCATCCATCGCGCTGCCGAAGCCGGCGGCGATCTGGCCGCCGGACGCGAGCCGCCAGTCTTGCAGCAGCCACAGAAGGTCGCGGTCGACGGCGACCGGCTCACGTTCCTCGACGATGAGCGCGCCGGCGAGCCCACGGCCGAGCTGCACCAGGCTGTCGGCGTGGGGGTGATACCAGAAGGTCCCCGCATCGGGCGGCGTGAATTCATAGACGAAGCTCTCGCCCGGCTTGATGGGTGGCTGGGTCAGGCCTGGCACGCCGTCCATGGCGTTCGGCAGGCGGATGCCATGCCAGTGGACGGTCGTGTCTTCCTCCAGCCCGTTCTCGACGGTGATGCGCACGGGCTCGCCTTGCCGCAGGCGCAGAATCGGGCCGGGGATGGTGCCGTCATAGGCCCAGACAGCGGTTGACGGCCCATCCGCGCCGCTGAATCGCGCCTGACCCGGCGCGACCTTGATCTGGCGTTCGTCCACGGCGGAGGCGCGGGCGGGACGCAGCGAAGCGGACACGGCAGCACCCGCCGCCGCGACGAGAAATCCGCGGCGCGAGACAGCAAAACTGAAATCGGTATTCACCTTGAACCCTTCTGGACCCACGAGACCGATGGAGCGGAGCGGCATTGGTTCTCGTCATTGCGATCTGCGAATTGGTCTCGACACGCGGAACGCGCGCAAAGACGATCAGACGCCGAAGTCGCCTGCCTGTGACAGGGACTGGGCGTCAGCTCAGATTGCTGGATCTGGGAGGGTATGGGTCGGGCAGGGAACTTCGCCCGCTGAGGAACGGGGTGGGCAGCGCCGGCGGCTGCTGTGGCCGGGGAACCGCCGTCACGGTGAGGTCTTGCGGCAGCACCGCGAGCACGGGCGCAATGCAGGTCGGTGGACAATGCATCGGATTGTCGCTGCCGCCGGCATCCTTGAGGCAAGCCTTGCAGTCGCCATCCATGGTGGCATCGGCTGCCATCTTGCCCATGCCAGTATCGGTAGACATGGCCATGCCGTCATCGGCTGTCATTGCCATCTTTGCCGACATCACGCTCGCCTGAGCGGCGGACAGGCTGAACCCTGCGGCCAGGAAGACCGCGAGCAGCATGACTAAGAGATGTCTTGGCGACAGCCGGGCCATCATCTGCCTAGGCTGGCCGCAAAGCACGGCTTTTGCAAGTCCCAAGCCCGTGATCACCCGGCGCTGCGACATCAAGACCGCTCGGCATGGCTTGGCGCCTTATCGCCCGGATCGACAGCCGTTGCAGTGGCAGATTGCTCGAATTGAGGCGACACGATGCCTGCATCACTCCACCTTCTGCCGGAATTTCGAATGGCAACTCGAGCAGTCCTGCAGGATGAGATGCAGCAGATGCTCGGCCGGCAGTTTGGCGGGGTCGGTTTCCGTGGCGTTAGGCCGCTTGCCGAGGAGGCTGCCGCCATCCATCGGCAGGCCCGCTCCCATCCGCATGTCGTCGCCAATTTCGGCCGGCGCCTTTTCGGCCTTGGCGGCGAGTGCTGCGGCGAGCCGGCCGATGTGACGGCCGAGTGCATCGAATTCAGGCCGCCCCTGGCCGATCTCCAGCTTGGCGCCTGATGGCGCGCCCAGCGTGCCCTCGGGGAATTCGGCGATCAGGGCAGGGCCGGTGCGGGCGCTGAGCGTCGCGGCCGCTGCCTTGAAGCCGGCGGCGTCATAGGCGCGCTTGCCGTCGAACATTTCGGCGACGGTTTTCGCCGCTGCCGCCATCTCTTTCATCGAAGCCTGGCGCGCCGTCACGATGGCTTCGCTCGGGGCCGCGGTCAGCGACGAGGCCACGACCAGCGATGAGGCCAGAGCCAGCATCGCCGCGGCGGACACGGTGCCGGTCCTCATGCCTGCACGTCGAGAACGCCCATCATGCCGAGCTGTTCGTGCTCGAGGATATGGCAGTGATACATGCGTGGCCCCGGCCGTTCCTGCCGCAGCAGGAGCCGCACCGTTTCGCCGCGCGCCACATTCACAGTGTCCTTCCAGGCAAGATAGGACGGCTTGGAGATGATGCCGTCGCGCTCGCGCTCGAACACCTGGAACTGCGTGCCGTGGACATGGAACGGATGGTCCATGTCGGCCTGGTTGACGATCTCCCAGAGCTCGGTCTCACCGGCCTTGGCGACAATGTCGACGCGGGCCATGTCGAAGGCCTTGCCGTTGATCAGGAAGCCCATCTCCATGCCGGTGGCGTTAATCGCCATGGTCTCGGTGAAGACCAGGCGCCGGCTGAGGGCAGGGGCTGGGAGCGGCGCGATCGGCCGCAGCCGCTCGGGCAGCGGCGGGACCGCTTGCACCGGCGTCTCGGAGACATCGACCGTGAGCAGCGTCAGTCCCGCATCGGCTGGGCGGCCGGGCCCCATCCAGCCGCGATCGTAGTCGGCGGGACCGGGCTTGTCGAAGGAGACGACCAGCTCGATGCGCTCGGCCGGGCTGAGCAGGATCTCGTCGGCCGTAACCGGCTTCTCCAGCAGGCCGCCATCCGTTCCGATGATCGTCGTCGGCGCGCCATCGAAGGCGAGCTTGAGGAAGCGCGCATTGGTGGCGTTGTAGAGCCGCAGGCGCCGCTTGGCGCCCTTCGCCACCGAAAGCCGCGGGTTCTTCTGGCCGTTGACCAGCACATAGTCGCCGACACGGCCGTTCATCAGGTCGCTCATGGTGTTGGCGGGCATCGAGCCGTCGGCGGCCAGCCGAAGGTCGCTCAGCACCAGCACAGTATCGCCATACTCGGCTGGAACCGGATCGACTTTGGACTTGACCACGAAGGCGCCGGCAAGGCCGCGATAGACCTGCTCGGCCGTCTTGCCGTGCGGATGAGGGTGGTACCAGTAAGAACCGGCGCTGCCGTCCGGCAGGTCGAAGGCATAGATGCGGTCATTGCCCGCTGCCACAGGATCCATCGGGTTGCCGTCCTGGTCGGCAGGCACCGGCATGCCGTGCCAGTGGATCGTGCTGGCTTCCTCGCCGATGCGGTTGGCGAAGGTGATCTCGACACGGTCGCCCTCGAATGCCTCGATCAGCGGGCCTGGGCTCTGGCCATTATAGGCAGGGATCGGCGTGTCCTGTCCCTCGGCAAAACACGCGACAGCGGGCTCGGCCGTCAGCCTCGCCTTGAACAGGCCGGGACGTGCGGCCTCGTTGGCCAACAGCTGCAATTCGCGCAGCGCCTTGCCCTCGGGCAGCATGGTCGCACCTTGCGACATGTCGCCCATATCGTGTCCTGAATGACCGCCCATCCCCGGCTTAGTGGACATGTGGTCCATTTTCATCTGCGCCAGCGCGCGCGGACTCGCCAGCACCGTCGCCAGGCCTGCCGCCAGAAAACCGCGTCGATGCATCTTTCGCTCCTCGATACGGATAGAAGAGGTCTCCGCCGGATTACCTCATCCCCGGATTCCGTCAGGCTAAGGGTTCCAGTAGCTGGAAGGTCAAGAACCTGCCTTCATCAAAGCAGAACATTACCATCGCGCTGGGGCTGAAGGCGGTGTTGACAGTGATCGGCATCACCGGTCTGTGGCTCGCCATCCTGGCCGACACCGGAGCGACGGTCCTGGTGACGGCGAACGCGATGCGGTTGCTACGCTGGAGGGGAGCAGCGTAGCGCGAGCTCGGGCGCGACGGCGCATGTGCTAGAGCGTATTAGCCCTTGACGTCCGCACTCGCTTTCGCGGCCGCTACCAGCTGGATCGAGGGCCGCTCGCCGGGAGCACCGCTCTTCGCGACGACAACCCGGTCGCGTCCTTCGCCCTTGGCATCGTAGAGCGCGTGATCGGCGGCATTGGTGATTTCGGCCCAGCCCGCGCCATGCTCGGGGTAGGCGGCGACGCCGAACGAGACCGTCACGGTGCCCAGTGTGCGACCGCGATGCGTTAGATGCAGCTGCCTGATAGCCTGGCGCAGCGCTTCCGCCCGTTCGGCGCCTTCCTCGATCGAGCATCCCGGCATGACGATGGCGAATTCCTCGCCGCCATAGCGCGACACGACATCGCTGTCCCTGGCGTGCTCGATCAATGTGGCGGCGACCTGTTTGAGCACGAGGTCGCCGGCTTCGTGGCCGAACGTGTCGTTGAACTGCTTGAAATGATCGACGTCGAGCATGAGGATCGTCAGCGGCTGCGCCGAGCGCTCCATCCGGCGCAGTTCGCGGCTGCTGGTTTCCTCGAGATAGCGCCGGTTGAACAGGCCGGTGTTCGGATCGCGGATCGATTGCTGCCTGAGCGTCTCGCGCAGGCGTAGATTGGCCAGCGCCAATGCCAGCGTGTCGACGACGCCGCGCAGGATCTGCTGCCGTTCAGCCAGCCATTGCGGCTTGTCGGCCGCGTTCGGCTCGCACAAATGCAGGATGCCCAGCGTCTCGCCTTGCGCCGCCAGCGGCATGCAGACATAGCCCTTCTTGCCGTTCTCGGTGATATGGGCGCAGCGCGGCGTCAGCATGCCAGGGCCGGCGACATGCTCCTGGCCGCGCCGCAGCGCCCAGCAATCCTCGGGCGCAAATTGCGTGACGCTCGACCGGACGTCGCCCCAATGCGCCATCTCCTCGACCAGGTTGCGCGAGGCGCTGGTCAAATGCACGGTTCCGCTCAAGCCGCCGAGGAACTCTGTCATGGCCGTGCCGACCACCGAGAAGGCTTCCGGGAAGGTCACGCAGGCCTGCAGCAGTTCGCCAAGCTTCACCAGGCGGGTCGTGGTTTCCGACTTCTCGTGCAGCTCGCGGTTGAGGATTGCCAATTGATCGGCACGCTCGTTGACGACCCCTTCGGCGCGGCGCAGCTCGCTGATGTCGTTGAGCGTGAGGACCAGACCGCCGTCGGATCGGCTGAGCGGACTGCAACTGGCGATGACCGGCAGATGCGAGCCGTCGGATCTCGTCAGGCGCACTTCGCCCTGGTGCTGGCGGCCGGTGGCCAAAGCCATTTCGACGGGAGAAGCGCCGGCCGCGAACGCACCGCCTCTCGGGTCGCGCACCGTCAGCACCGCATCCCATTGCTGCCCGACGATCTTGTCGGCGCGCCGCCCGATCATCGCTGCCGCCGCCGGATTGGCGCTGGCGATACGGCCGTCGCCGTCCAGCACCGCGATGCCTTCGGCCGCCGTCTCGACGATATCCTCGATATGCGCCCGCGCCGATGCAAGCTGGTCCGCCATCGTGTTGAACCCATCGGCCAGCTGGCCGAATTCATCCTTGCGGGCATGGCTGATGCGCGTCATGGCATTGCCTTTCGCCAGCGCTTCCATGCCGCGCATCATATCGTTGAGGCCGGCACCGAAACGGCTGAGCAGCAGCCATGCAAACCCCACCGCGACCAGCACGGCCGCCGCCGCGCTGAGGCCAACCAGCCAGAGCAGGTTGTTGGTGCGCTGTTCGGCGGCGCGCAGCAGGGGATCGTATTCAAGCAGTACGGCGCCGGCGATCGTACCCTCGGCATGCTGTATCGGAACGGCCAGTATGTCGATGCCTTCATTGGGATCGGAAAACTTGCGCGGGACGCCGTCCGCAAGGGTCTGGCCAACTTCGTTGCCGGGGTCGTGATCGAACCGGGAGCCGATATGGTGTTCTTCGTCAGCGGCATGGGAGATGACGGTCTTGTTACGGTCGACGACGACGAAATCTCGCAGGGAGCGATGGTGCTGCAACTCCAGGAATTCGCGCAGCGCATCAGGCCGCTCGAACAGCGAAGGCGTCCCGTCGGATGATTTGAAGACAATCGTGTCGGCTAGTTCCTGCGCGACATTGGTTGCTTCGGTCAGTCCCAGATATTTGGTCGCCGCGATCTGCGTGAAGATGGCGACGCCGCCAACCAGCCCGATCAAGGCCGCCGCGCTAACCATGCTGAGGATGATCTGGCTTCTAATGCGCATGGCACGAATCCGCCGGGAATGCCGGCATCCTATGCGCTGGATCGAGCCTGTATTTCATTGTCGGTCTTTTATTACCAAATGCTTATTAACGTACTAACGGCGATCAGCCCCGAAGCCTGTCCCGTAGCGTTTTCATGAGCGCAAAGACGGGTGATTGCCGACCCGCCGTCCGATAACAAAGGCCGCTCCCGTGCGAAGCGGCCTCGCTGTTCTGCCATGTCGCTTGCGGCCGTGTGGGACGGCCTTTTGGGAGTGCCCGACCGTGTCGTCAGCCCGGGCTTCGTGGGACTACCGCAGCCTTGCCGACCGAGGAAAATCCACCACTTCCGCCGCCGGCCGTGTATACTGGGCAGCAACGATCGCCTCGATCAGCAAGTCGAGCGCCGAAAGGGCCTCGCTGCTCGTTTCGTCGTCGCCGCGCAGATAGTGGCAGGCCCGCTCCAGATGCAGGCGAGCGGCGGCAAAGTCGCTTTTCATTAGCTTCTCCTTATTGCCCGCCGTCTAACGAACATGCGCGACTCGCTTTACCCGAAAGCAAACATCCACAGCCGCATTTGAATCGAATTGTCCGGACGCCGCTTGGTGCGCCGGAGGGTGAACGACCCGTGCAACCGATGTCGCCTGCAACCGTTGTTTCCGACAGAATGAGGGGTGCATGATTCCCTTCCTGCACAAATGGCGCTGGCCAGTCGGCATCGCGGCAGCGGCCCTGTTCCTGGTCCCGGCCGTGGCTTGGCCGGCGGAAAAGACCGGCATGTCGAGCGAAGGCATCTTCGTTCTCGAGATCATCCTTCTGCTGGTCGTCGGGCGCGGTCTTGGCGAACTGCTCGAACGCATCGGCCAGCCGGCCGTCATGGGCCAGCTCATCGCCGGTATTCTGCTCGGGCCTTCGCTGCTCGGCTGGCTTTGGCCCGAGGCAGAGCGTCTGGTTTTCTCCGGCGACGCTTCGCAAAAGAGCATGATCAACGCCATCGCCCAGCTCGGTGTGCTCCTGCTGCTACTGCTCACCGGCATGGAGACCGACCTCCGGTTGGTGCGCAAGGTCGGCCGCGCCTGCTTTTCCATCTCCGCCGCCGGCGTCGCGATCCCCTTCGTGCTCGGCTTCGCGGCCGCGCAGGCCATGCCGGCCTCGCTGCTCGCCGCGGGCAGCGAGCGCGTCGTCGCCGGCCTCTTCCTCGGCACCGCGCTGTCGATTTCTTCGGTCAAGATCGTCGCCATGGTGGTGCGCGAGATGAACTTCATGCGCCGCGACCTCGGCCAGATCATCGTCTCCTCGGCGATCATCGAGGACACGATCGGCTGGGTCATCATCGCCATCACCATCGGCATCGCGACCAAGGGGAGCATCGAGATCGGCAATCTCGTCTTCACGCTGGCCGGTGTCGCCGCCTTCATGCTGTTTTCCTTCACGCTCGGCCGCCGCATCGTCTTCGACGCCATCCGCTGGACCAACGACAGCTTCAGCAGCGAATTCGCCGTCGTCACCGTCATCCTTGTCATCATGGGCGCGATGGCTTTGATCACCGATCTGATCGGCGTCCACACCGTGCTCGGCGCCTTCGTCGCCGGCATATTGGTCGGCGAGTCGCCGATCCTGTCGCGCCACATCGAGGGCCAGCTGCGCGGCGTCATCACGGCGCTGTTCATGCCGGTCTTCTTCGGTGTCGCCGGCCTGTCGGCGGACCTCACCGTGCTGGTCGACCCACAACTGGCGCTGCTCACCGTCGCACTTGTCGCGATTGCCAGCCTCGGCAAGTTCGGCGGCGCCTTCATCGGCGCGGAGTTGGCCGGCATGTCGTTTCGCGAGGCGGTCGCGGTGGGCTGCGGCATGAATGCGCGCGGCTCGACCGAGGTCATCGTCGCCTCGATCGGCCTGTCGGTCGGCGTGCTCTCGCACAACCTCTTCACCATGATCGTCACCATGGCCGTCATCACCACGCTGGCGATGCCGCCCACGCTGCGCTGGGCGCTTGGCCGGCTGTCGATCGGCGAGGCCGAGAAGAAAAGGCTGGAGCGCGAGGAGATCGACCAGCGCGGCTTCGTCGCCAATCTGGAGCGGCTGCTGGTGGTGGCCGACGAGGGCGCCGTCGGCCGCTTCGCCGCCTACATGGCCGGCGTGATCGGCGCCGGCAAGCCGATGACGGTGCTGCATGCCGACGGTGAAACCGACGTCGAGCCGGGAGCGGAATCGAAGCTGGAGGAGATCGAGAAGGGCGCCGAGGACAACCGCGAGGCGGCGAAGGTGGCCGACGAGCAGCCCGCCGCCAGGGCTCCCGTCACCCGCCGGCATGGCACGCCCGTATCGGCACAGACGGTGGCGAAGGAGGCGCGCAAGGGCTACGGCATGCTGATTGTCGGGCTCGGTCGCGCGCTTACCGCCAAGGGTGGCTTCAGCCGCCGCGTCGACGAGATCGCCGGTGCCTTCGACGGCCCGCTCTGCCTGGTTCTGAAGCCCGCCGCCGCCGGCCGGCAGATGCCGAGGCTCGGCCCCGAGGCCGGCCGGATCCTGGTGCCGGTCAACGGCACGTCGGTCGCCCGCCGCGGCGCCGAGCTGGCGCTTGCCATTGCCAGCGTCACCGGCGCGCCGGTCAAGATGCTCCATGTTGCGCGGGTCGGCCGCGACGAGCCGCGCGACACCGTCTCGCATCGCCGCAGGGAGGCGGTGCTGAAGGACATTGTCGCGCTTGCCGACCGCTACGGCGTCGAAGTCGAGACCGCCATCCGCAGCAGGGCCGCCGCCGCCGATGCCATTGCCCGCCAGGCTGGCAGGGGGGTGGCGTTGATCGTCATGGGCGTGGCGCGGCGCCCGGGCGAGGAACTGATGTTCGGCGAGACGACGAGCGATGTGCTGCAGCGCTGCCGCTGCCCAGTGGTGCTGCTTTCCGACGAGCGGCTGCCTCGCGACGACACCCGCGTGGCCTCGCGCTCCGGCACCGGTTGACAGGGCAGGGCGGCGAGAGGTGTGGCCCTGCCGCGCTCACTTGCCTTCGAAGAAACTGCTGATCGCGGCTTCCAGCTTCTCGATGAATTGGGGGTTGTGGCAGCTTCCCGCCCAGATCATCGCGTTCAGGCGCATATCCCGGTTGAGGAAGTTCACCTTCCTGGTCTCCAGCAGATATTCGGCGATGTCGAAATGCCGTCCCTTGATGGCCTCGATCAGCGCATTGTTGCGCCCGGTCTTGTCCATCAAATTGACGTCGGCGCCATGCTCGACGAGCAGCTTCACGACATCCAGATGCCCGTTCTTGGCGGCTTCGATCAGCGCGGTGCGGCCGTAATAGTCAGCACGGGCATTGATGTCGATTGCGCGATGTTTCACGAGAGCCGAGATGGAAGCGTAATGGCCCTTGGCCGCCGCCAGGCTCAACGGCGTGCTCTTCCATTTGTTTCTGGAGTTCACGTCGATTTCGGGGTGCTCGATCAACGCTTCGACCGTCGCCGTGTGGGCATTGAGGGCCGAAAGATGCAGCGCCGACCAGCCGCCTTCGTCCGCCTGATTGATATCCGCACCGGCCGCCAGCTCCGATTGCACGGCCTCCGCATCGCCTTTCTCTGCGGCGACGAGCAGGCTTGACCACCCCCTGGCGTCTTCGGCTTCCAAGCTTTTGGTCAATGCGGTGGCTCCCGATGCGCCGGGCCAGAATACCACAGATCGTGCCGGTTTCGATGGCATCCGGCAACGGGATCGGCGACAAATCCTGGAGCAATGGCCGCTCCCGCGAGCGGCCATTGCTTTGGCACGCCTAGGCCGGCTGCAGTTCTGCCCTGCGCGGCAAAGGAGGGAAGGCGATGGCAATTCCCGCCGCACCCAGCCCGACAAGGGCCGAGCCGATGAACAGCCAAGAGTAGCTGGCATAGGCATCGAATACCATGCCGCCGGCGAGCGGTCCGAAGGCCATGCCGAGGCTGGAGAGCATTGTGGCGGCGCCGAGCACCGTGCCGATGATGCGCCCTCCGAAATATTCGCGCGCCAGCACCGCGTAGAGGGGCATCACGCCGCCATAGGTGGCGCCGAAGATGACGGCCAGCACATAGAACTGGTCGAGCTGCCGGACGGCGAGATAGCCGGCGATCACCACGGCCTGGATCGCCAGTCCGGCGACCAGCACCGGCTTGACGCCGAGACGGTCGGCAAGCACGCCATAGAGCAGCCTGCCGCCGAGCCCAGCAAGACCCTCGACGCTGTAGATGGTGACCGCCGCCATCGGGGCGACGCCGCAGAGCATCGCATAGCTCACCATGTGGAAGATCGGGCCGGAGTGTGCCGCACAGCAGGCAAAGAAGGTGAGGCCGAGCACGATGAACTGCGGCGATCGCAGCGCCTGGCCAACCGACATGCCGGGATCGTCGGCGGCGGGACCGGCAGCGGCGCCGTCTGCGGCAGTAACGGGGACAGGCGGCTGGCGCACCAGGAAGGCGACCGGCAACAAGAGCACCCAGGCCATCACGCCGATGTCGAACATGGCGGTGCGCCAGTCATAGGCCGTGATCAGCCAGCGCGCGAAGGGCGAGATCGTCATCGGCGCCACACCCATGCCGGCCGAGACCAGCGACACCGCAAGGCTGCGGTTGGTGTCAAACCAGGTCGTGGTCAGCGCGATCATCGGCGCGAAGAAGGCGCTGGCCGCGAGCCCGACCAGCACGCCATAGGTGATCTGGAACGCCAGCAGCGAGCCGGAGCGGCTGGCCAGCACCATCGCCAGCCCCAGCAGCAGCGTGCCGGCGAAGACGACGGGGCGGGCACCGACACGATCGTAGATGGCACCCCAGGCAAAGCCGCCGAGGCCCATCACCAAAAAATTCAGCGTCATCGCGCTCGATATGCCGGCGCGCGACCACTGCGTGTCGAGCGCCATCGGCTCCAGGAAGATCGCCAACGAAAACATCACGCCGATGGCGACACAGCTCATCAGCGCGCCGGCCGCGACGATGACCCAACGATAGGAAGGCTTCATGATTTGCTCCCGAAATCAGTTCGATGCGGCGCGACGCTTTTCGTGCCTTGTCGAGCCGCTTGCGTCCGGAGGACGCTGTGACGGGAGCCGATCCTACAATCCGGTTGCATTTTTTATCCAGTTTGTGCCGCAGCGAAGCGCGGCAGGTCCTGCGAATTGACCGGACGCGATCCTAACCTAGATTGAAGCCATCGCGATCAGAAGGAGTGAGACAATGGAGCTTCATCGGGGCCGTCTTATCGACCACATCCAGCTCGTCGTGCGCGATCTGAAGGCGAGCCGGCGCTTCTACGGCGCGGTGTTCGAGGTGCTGGGCATCCCGGTCGGCGGCGAGGCCGAGGATTACTTCTGGGCAGACGAGCTGTTCGTCTCCAGCGCTGACAGCCGCGCCGCTCAGGGCGTACTGACCGGCCGTCACCATCTCGCCTTCCAGGCCAGGGACCGCGCCATGGTCGATGCCTGGTACAAGGCCGGACTTGCGGCCGGCGGCCGCGACAATGGCGCGCCGGGCGAGCGTCCCTACCACCCCGGCTACTACGCCGCCTTCCTGCTCGACCCGGACGGTAACAACATCGAGGCGGTGTTCCATGGTGAGGCGAAGCGCAGCGCCGCTTCGGTGGAGATCAATTTCTAGGCCGTGCCATCGGTGATCTTGGCACAGGCGGCCATTGTCGCCGCGTTCGCGCGGCATGCTCGCAGGATTACTCCTTCACTGCGCCGGTCATTGAGGAAACGTAGTGTTCGACGAAGAAGGAGTAGAGCACCACGACCGGCAGCGAGCCGATCAGCGCTCCCGCCATCAGCGCCCCCCATTCGTAGACGTCGGAGCGGACCAGTTCGGTGAGCACGCCGACCGGCACGGTCTTGTTTTCCGACGACTGGATGAACGTCAGGGCATAGATGAACTCGTTCCAGGACAGGGTGAACGCGAATATGCCGGCGGAAATCAGGCCGGGCACCGAGAGCGGCAGCACGATCTTGGTGAGGATCTGCCACCGGCTCGCTCCGTCGATCAGCGCGCATTCTTCCAGCTCGAACGGGATGGAGCGGAAGTAGCCCATCAACAGCCACGTGCAGAACGGAACGAGGAAGGTCGGGTAGGTGAGGATGAGCGCAAACGGCGTGTCGTAGAGCCCAAGGTTGAACACCATCACCGACAGCGGAATGAACAGGATCGACGGCGGCACCAGATAGGCGAGGAACACCGCCAGGCCGACCTGCCGCGCCCCGGAGAACCGCAGCCTTTCGATCGCGTAGGCGGCGAACACCGATGCCAGCAGCGAAAGGAAGGTGGCGGCCGTCGAGATGATGATCGTGTTGAGCAGCCAGCCTGGATAGGACGTCTCGAAGAGCAGGTAGCGGATGTGCTCCAATGTCGGATGCACCACCCAGAACGGGTTGAAATTCTGATAGTCGGTCATCTCCAGATTGGGCTTAACCGCGGTGATCGTCATCCAGTAGAACGGGAACAGGAGCACGATGACGAACACCAGCAACGGCAGATAGACCGTCACGACGCGGCGCGGCAGGCTCTGCAGGTAGCCCATGCCGCCTTCGTCGATTTCCGGGCGCTTGGTTCTCTTTGTCGCGGCCATGTCAGTCTCCGCCGCCTTGCTGCCATTTGCGCCGTTGCAGGCCGAAATAGCTGAATAGGATCGCGGCCAGCAGGAACGGGATCATGGCGACCGCGATTGCCGCGCCTTCGCCAAGCTGGCCGCCGGAAATGCCGCGCTGGAAGGACAGCGTCGCCATCAGGTGGGTGGCATTCACCGGGCCACCGCGGGTCAGCACATAGATCAGCTGGAAATCGGTGAAGGTGAACAGCACCGAAAACGTCATGGTGATGGCGATGATCGGCGTCAGCAGCGGCAGCGTCACATAGCGGAACAATTGCCAGCGGCTGGCGCCGTCGAGCGTGGCCGCCTCGTAGAGGGACTGGGGTATGGTCTGCAGGCCGGCGAGCAGCGTGATGGCGACGAAAGGAATGCCGCGCCAGACATTGGCGGCGATGACCGAGGCGCGCGCGTTTGTCGGATCGCCAAGGAAATTGATGCGGTGGTCGATTAGGCCCATCTGCTGCAGCGCCCAGGACAGGATGGAGAACTGCGAATCGTAGATCCACCAGAAGGCGATGGCCGACAGCACGGTCGGCACCACCCATGGCAGCAGGACGATCGCGCGGAAGAATGATTTGAACGGCAGGTTCTGGTTTAGGATGAGCGCCAGCCAGAGGCCGAGCACGAATTTCAGCAGCGAGGCGCTGATCGTGTAGAGCAGCGTGTTGAAGACGGAGAGCCAGAAGACGGCGTCGCTCCACAGATACTCGTAGTTCTCGACGCCGATGAAGATGCCGGGGCGGCCGATGCGGGCGTCGGTGAAGCCGAGCCAGACGCCGAGCCCGAGCGGATAGGTCAGGAAAACCAAAAGCAGCGCCGCTGCCGGCAGCATGAAGCCGAAGCCAAGCGCGTTATGGCTTTCGGACAGGCGCGAAAGGATCGACGGACGCGGCTGGACGGCGACGGACGACACGGCCATGGGAACAGCTCCTCAGGAGGTGGTCGGCCCGGGCGGCCGCCAAGCGATTTCAGGCACCGGACCGGGCAGCGATCGTGCTGCCCGACTCGGTTGTGCGCTCAAACGCGGTAGTAGCGGTTGGCGCGCTTTTCCGCCTCCTCCATCGCCTCCTGCGGCGTCGCCTGGCCGGTCACGGCCTTGGCGAACATGTCCACCAGCACATAGTCGGCCATGGTCGCCGCCGAGGCGTAGCCGAGCGGTCCGGCATAGCCGTTGGGGCGCAGCGTCGCCGAGGCCTTGGCGTAGGCGGCATTGTTCGGGTCGGCCGTCCACACCGGATTGTTGTCGAAAGCCTTGAGCGTCTGGCAGCAATAGCCCGCCGACGAGGTGATCCAGTCCGTCATCTGCGGATCCTCGAACATGAACTGCAGGTAGGCCTTGGCTGCATTGGGGTAGGGCGTGTAGTCGAAGATGACGGCGGTGGTCACCTGGAACAGCTCGACCGCTTTTCCAACCGGGCCGATCGGCAGGTTGGTGGTGCGGATGTCCTTGGCGATTTCAGCCAGTTTCGGATCATTGTCCTTGTTGATTTTGGCGGTGTTGTAGGCGGAAATGCCATTGGCGATGACGCCGAGTTCGCCGGCCAGGAAGGCACGGTTGTTGTTGACGTCGAGCCAGCTTTCGGTGCCGGGAATGAAGGTCTTGTAGAGCGCCTGCGCATACTCGATCGCCTTCAGCGTCTCGGGACTGTTGATGGTCACCTTACCGCTCTCGTCGACCATCTGGCCGCCATGGCTCCACAGCAGCCAATGCGCGTAGTTGTTGCCGTCGCCGACGCCATGGCCGTGCGTGAAGCCGGCCGGATGGCCCTTCGCCTGCAGCGCCTTGCAAAGCTCGAGGAAGCTCGCCGTGTCCTTCGGAAACTCCGAAAACCCAGCTTCCTTGACCCAGCTTTCCCGGTAGACGATGGCGTTGCCGATGGTGGCCAGCGGCAGGCCGAGGAATTTGCCTTCCCGCGTCGCATACTGCTTCGGTCCGTCGTACCAGCCGCCGTATTTTGTGCCCAGGTGTTCACCCAGTTCCGTCACGTCGTGCAGTTTGTCGGGATATTGGTGCGGGTCGTCGAACCAGACGAACATCAGGTCCGGGCCGGAGCCGACATTGGCAGCCACCGCCGCCTTGGGGCGAATATCCTCCCAGCTTTCCTTGTCGACGCGAACCTCGACGCCCGTCGCCTCGGTGAACCGCTTGGTGTTTTTCAGCCATTGGTCCTCGTCGCCCTGGACGAAGGGCGACCAGCGCAGCAGCCTGAGCTTGGCGCCGTCCTCGGGCTTGTACTTCAACCCCTCCTGGGCGAAGGCGGGCGAACCGACGAACCGGCTTCCCAAGGCTCCCGCCGCCACACCGGCGGTCGTGCGGATCACATCGCGTCTTGTGAATTTCATGGTCGTTTCCTCCTCTGATGTTTCCTCGCTGTATAAGTCCTACTGCCCGGCGCGGGTTTCCAGTCGCTGCCCGGTTTCGCCGTGAAACAGGTGGATGAGGCCAGGCTCGGCGGTCAACCGCACGGTCTCGCCCGGCGTGAAGGAATGGCGCTCGCGGAAATTCGCGACGATGTCCTCGCCGCCGGGCGTGCGGCCGATGAGTTGCACCTCCGACCCGGTCGGCTCGACGACCACGACGGTGACTGGAATGCCCTGGTCGGACAGCCTGAGGTGCTCGGGCCTTATCCCCAGCACCACCGGTTCGCCCTTGCCGGTGGAAGGCAGCCTTGCCAACGGCACCGAAATCCCGCCGGCGCCTCGAAAGGACGGCGTGCCGTCGATTGCGATTTCGCCCTTGAGCATGTTCATGGCGGGCGAGCCGATGAAACTGGCGACGAACAGATTGTTCGGCCGGTCGTAAAGTTCCAGCGGCGGCCCGATCTGCTCGACGATGCCGTCATGCATGACCACGATCTTGTCGGCCATGGTCATGGCCTCGATCTGGTCGTGGGTGACATAGACCGTCGTGGTCTTGAGGCGCTGGTGCAGTTCCTTGATCTCGGCGCGCATCTGGACTCTCAGCTTGGCGTCGAGATTTGAGAGCGGCTCGTCGAACAGGAAAACCGCCGGATCGCGTACGATCGCCCGGCCCATGGCGACACGCTGGCGCTGGCCGCCGGAGAGCTGGCGCGGATAGCGTGCCAGCAACGGCACCAGTCCCAGGATTTCGGCCGCGCGCTTAACGCCGGCGTCGCTCTCCGCTTTCGCGACACCCTTGAGCATCAGCGAGAACGCCATGTTCTCGGCGACCGTCATATGCGGATAAAGCGCGTAGTTCTGGAACACCATCGCAACGTCGCGTTCCTTGGGCGCGACGTTGTTGACGACACGCTCGCCGATCGAGATCTGGCCGCGCGATATCTTCTCCAGGCCGGCAATCATCCTGAGAAGGGTCGATTTTCCGCAACCCGACGGCCCGACCAGCGTGACGAACTCGCCGTCGTCTATATCGACGCTGACGCCATGCAGGATTTCGACGGTACCGAATGATTTATAGACTTCGCCAATCGCGACAGACGCCATTTATTCTCCTCCCAAACGGTTTCCCGACGCCCCTGAGGAAACCGTTCCAGTCCCGCCCCGCGACAGCCTCCAGTCCCCTCTGGTCGCGCGACAGACTCAGCGACGGTAGCGCTACCAAACCAGCCTGTAAACCCGCGCGGCGGCAAGTGCTTAACTTCGTCGCCCCTGTGGTGAATCCGACTGCGCTAGTCCCCATTCACAAATGCCAGCACCAGCCTTTGAAAATTGCCACCCGGGCTGAATTCGACGCGGTCGAAGTCTCTGCTGGCCTGCCGCTGCGCTTGCGATAGTTCGGAAAGTCTGTTCGTCAGTTCGGTCCTGATCTTCTTGCAGTCGGGGTCGCTGGCGACGGTGAAGCCGACGCTCAGCGCCTCGATCTTTTGCACCATGTCGACGATCTGTTTGCCATGTACCTTCTCATGCGCGGCGACACCGGCGGCAAAGACGTCCCAGCGCTTTTGCAGGGCGGGCGGCAGCGGGCCGGCCGGCTTCGGCAGCGTGTAGGTGATGATCAGCTTCGGTCGCGCCGATTTCAGAATACAGGCGCCGCCTTCCGGCCGGTAGTCCCTGGTCCAGGTCAGCTTGAAATTGGTATGCGCGATGACGCGTACCTTGTTGCCGACGACGTCCTTGCCGATCAGCGGGCCCTTTTCGCCGATCGAGGCGTAGAGTTCGGGCGCGGTCTGGCCTGAGATGGCGTAGCTGTCGATTTTCTCGACCGGCTTCCAGTCGGGGGCCTGTGCCGGCGCGGACGGCAGAACGGTCGCAAGCACCTGCGCCGGTATGGACGGCAGAACTGTTGCGAGCAAAAGCAAGAGGATGGCTGGTTTCATGCGCCCCCGCGGACTGGCTATGGAGCCCGAGTCAGCGGGCGATTGCCGGCCATCATGCCGGCATATCGATCTCTCGACAAACCTCTAGACGACCAGCTGGTCTCTAATCGCTCGCCAGCGTGTCCAATCGGGCGCAATGCGGTCGGGCGCCGACAGGGACGATCTCATAGCCGGCGGCGATCAATTGGAGTTTCATCTCGTCGAAATGCCGCTTTGAGCCGCTGACGATCGATTCAGGCGTGTAGTTCCAGCCATTGCGGGCTGCACTGGCTAGGATGTCGGCATAGAGGCGCATGCTGGTGATTTTCACGTTCGATTCCAGCAATTGCCTGCATCCGCTTGCGAATGACGGCGACGCGGAAGAAAAACCCAGGATCGCGCATGCCAGCACTATGGAAACACGTCGCATGGAAACCTCCCTTGATTGCAGCCTGTTGCTGCAAGGGAGTTTGCGCCCTGTGCGCCTGCGGCGGGATCGGCCAGATGCGGTGTTTTGGGTCCTGCATTTGTAGTATTTTGCCGCGGCAGGCGTTGATAATGTGCCTGTCCGCGGGCAGGGGATCGGCATGAGCCACAACGCGACACCGGCCACGTCTTCACCGTCCTCGCCGGCGCTGTCCGAGCGCGAGCGTGCGGTGGCGGAGAAATTCGCGGCCGGCCTGACCTATCGCGAGATCGGCGAGGCGCTGTTCATCGCGCCGTCGACGGTGCGCACCCATCTCGCCGCGATCTATGAAAAGCTCGGCGTCCGCAACAAGGTGGCGCTTGCCGCGCATGTCAACCGCGCCGCGGGCGTGGACGTGCCGTCGCTCTTGCCTGACACCAGGCCGGTGCTGGCCGTGTTCCCGATCGAATGTCTGAATTCGGAGGAGCGCTGGCGCCGCTTTGCCGATGGCCTGTCGTCGGACATCACCATCGACCTGGGGCGCTACGCGGATTTGCCCGTCATCGCCTTCCACACCATGAAATCGCTGGGCAGCAAGCCAGCCGACTTCGCCGCCGACGGCAAGGCGCTGGGCGCTACCTATATTCTGTCCGGCCAGCTGCGCGCCGACGACACCCGTATTAGGCTGACCATCGAACTCGCCGATGCGAGGAACGGCGTCAGCCTGTGGAGCGAACGCTACGACCGTCCGGTCGAGGACATCTTCGCGCTGCAGGACAGCCTGACCGAAACCGTCATCAATGTACTCGCCGGCTGTTTCGGAGCGATCGCCACGATCGGGCGCAACGCGGTTCGCCGCAAGCCGCCGGCCAGCCTGCGTGCCTATGATCTTTATCTTCTGGGCGTCGAGCAGCACAACACCTTCAGCCGCGCCGGCAACGCGGAAGCGATCCGGCTGTTCTCACGCGCTCTGGAGCTCGACCCGACCCTGGTCAGGGCCTGGACCGAACTCGCCTACGCCTATTCGATCGAAGCCGGCAATTGTTTTGGCCGCGATCCCAGGGGATCGATCGAGAAATGGCGCGCGGCGGTCGAAAATGCGATCCGGCTCGACCCGTACGACAGCAGCGCCTGCAACTGCCTTGGCGATCTCATGGGATGCCTCGGCGACTTCGACGCGGCCGAGCGCGCCTACCAACGAGTCTACCAGTACGGCTCCAACCACGCCGACACGCTGGCGCTGCTTTCCGGCAGCAAGGCGCTGGTCGCCGGCGATCCGGCCGAGGCGATCCCGCTGATGGAGCGCGCCATGCGCCTCAATCCGCTCGCTCCGCCCTGGTATTTCGGCATGCAAGGCCGCGTCCTGTTCTGCGCCGGCAGGCACCGGGAAGCCATCGCGGCATTACGCAGAAGCACACTGGATTCTCCCAATGTGCTGATGTTCCTGGCTTTGGCGCACGCGGCGGCGGGTGAGGACGCCGAGGCGGCCGGATTCGTGGCCCGGCTGCGTGCCGAGTTTCCCGACTTCTCCGTCGAGGGCTTCATCTCGGGCTATCCCGTGACCAACCCGGATGCCGTCAAGGCCATCCGCGAAGCCGCGAAGCTGGCGGAGCTGGGCTAGGCCGGTGAAGCTGCCAATCTCCCCCGCAAGCGGGGAGATTGCGCGTTCGACCGCTTTGCGCATAGCCTCAGCCCAGCCTGGCGGGGAGGAGAATCGCTTGGACACCAATGTCGTCATTGTCGGCGCCGGGCCGGCGGGTCTTGCCGTTGGCGCCTGCCTGAGGCGGGCGGGGGTGGACTTCATCATCCTCGAAAAGGCCCATGAGGTGGCGTCGGCCTGGCGTCGCCACTACCGGCGGCTGCATCTGCACACGGTGAAGTCGTTCTCCTCGCTGCCCTTCGTGCCGTTCCCACGCGATCATCCGCGCTATGTGCCGCGCGAAAAGGTGGTCGCCTATCTCGACGCCTATGCCGAACGGTTCGAGCTCCGGCCGCGCTTCGGCGAGACGGTGACGGCGATCCGGCGCGAGAATGGCGGCTTTGTCGTCGAGACCGGATCGGACAGGCTGACATCGCGCCACGTCGTCATCGCCACCGGCAACAATGCCGAGCCGATCGTCCCCGGCCTGCCCGGCATCGAAGCTTTCAAAGGCAAGGTCCTGCACAGCGCCGACTATACCGAGGCAGCACCGTTCATCGGTCATCAGGTGCTGATCGTCGGCATGGGCAACACCGGCGCCGAAATCGCCCTCGACCTTGCCGAGTCCGGCGCCCATCCGACGCTGTCGGTGCGCAAGGGCGTCCATATCGTGCCGCGGCAATTGTTCGGCGTGCCGATCCAGATGGTCGGCATCGCGAGCCGGCCGATGCCGCAGGCGCTGAACGACTGGATGTTCCCGATCGTCCTCGACTTCGCACTCGGCAAGCTCGAGAAATACGGCATCGTCAGGCCGAAGCAAGGCATCCTCAAGCAGGTCGACGCCGGGCGCATCCCGGTCATCGATGTCGGCACGGTGGCGGCGATCAAGTCCGGCAAGATCAGCATAGCGCCCGACATCGCCGGCTTCACCGAGCATGGCGCCTCCTTCACCGATGGGCGGCAGGAGGCGTTCGAGGCCGTCATCCTCGCTACCGGCTACCGGCCGGCATACGACAAATTCCTGCCGGCGGAGCTGCGGCCGGCCAAAAGCGGCGTCAACCCACGCGCCTCCGAACTCGGCCTCTATCTGGTCGGCTTCCACAATCCGGTCACCGGCCTGCTGCGGGAGATAGGCCGCGAGGCGACCGCGGTGGTGGCCGACATCGAACGGCGGGGCTGAGGCGCCGCCGGCGAGGCCGACCGGGTCGATCCGGCCGTCGCGCTCATCAGCTGCTGCCGACATTTATCGACAACGCCGACTGGCCGGGCGTTGACGTTACCGAGCGGCAAAGACGCTGGATCGACCGGCCGATCGCCGAATTCTCGCTGGGCACGCGGGCCAAGATCGCGATTGCCGCCGCACTGCTCGGTGCGCCGCCGCTGCTGATCTTCGATGAATCGCTGAACGGGCTCGATCCGCTCGCCGCCTGGGAGATCAAGCGCATCATCCCCGCCGTGGCCGCAAGCGGTCGCCACGCCGTCATCATCTCCACCCATGTGGTGGAGGCCGTGCCCAGCCTGTGCAACCGCGCCGTGCCGAGGGTTGCATCGCCCGCGACTGGGATGCCCGGCAATTGGCCGAGGCGGACGGCGATGCCTTCGAGGCCGAAGTCATGCTCGCACTGAAAGCCGGCGCATCCGCACCGGCGTGACGCGTGCCGAACCGGCGGCCAATCAGTCCGCAATGGTACGGATCGCTTCGCGGCCAGCCTCATCCAGCAGCCATTGCCGCACGGCCTGCGTCGGCTCGGGATGGCGCTGCTTCCTCGGCATCACGACGTGGAAATCATAGGTGCCGCGCATTTCCGCGCCGACCGGCTGGATCAGCCGGCCGGCCGCGATGTCGGCCGCGACGAGGAAGCGGCTGGCCAGCGCGATGCCCTGGCCGGCGATTGCCGCGTCGATCGCAAGACCGGTCTGGTTGAAGCGCATGCGTTTGGCTTCCGTCGCCATCTTCAGGCCGAGCGCCCGTTCCATGAATTCCGGCCACAGATTGTGCGTATCGTGCATCAGGACATGATGCTGGATGTCGGCCGGCGCGATCCCGCCAACACCGGGCGGCAGCAGGGCAGGGCTGCACACGGCGATGATCTGTTGCGGGAACAAAAGGTCGACGATGAGGCCGGGTCCGAACGGCGGCTGGCCCTGCCGCACGGCGATGTCGACGCCGTCGGCCTGGAAACTGGACAGGCTTTCGCTGGCCAGGATGCGCAGGTCGACCAGCGGATTGTGCGCCACGAATTCCGGCAGTTTCGGGATCAGCCATTTGGTGGCGAAGCTCGGCGTGACGCTGATCGTCAGCCGCGCCGGTTCGGGACGCAGCAGCGCCGTCGCCTCCGAGATCAGCTCGAAGGCGCGGCGGATATTGGGCACATAGGCACGGCCCTCGTCGGTCAGCGCCAGGCCGCGCGGTAGCCGCTCGAACAGCTTTGCGCCAAGGCTGGCCTCCAGCCCGCGAATGTGCTGCGCCACCGCGCCCTGGGTCACGTTGAGTTCATGCGCGGCGAGGCGGAAGTTGAGATGCCGCGCCGAGGCCTCGAAGGCACGAAGCGCGTTGAGCGGCGGCAGGCGGAGGAAGGCTTCGGGCATCGAGGAGTTTTTCTACAGTCTGATTTCAGGCTTTCTGGTTCGAGCCAGAGGCGAAAACCGGATATATCATGGCGGAGACGTCGAAGATATTGCGGCTTGCCGCTCAGGAAGGACAAAAAAGTGAGTGTAGAAAAAGTAGCAGTGGTCGTTGCCGGGGGCAGCGGGATGGGTGCGGCGGCGGCTAAGCGCCTGGCAGCGGACGGCTTCAACGTCGCCATTCTGTCCTCATCGGGCAAGGGCGAGGCGCTGGCCAAGGAACTTGGCGGCCTCGGCGTCACCGGGTCCAACCAGTCGAACGACGATTTGCAGCGCCTTGCCGACCTGACGCTCGAACGCTTCGGCCGCATCGACGTGCTGGTCAACAGCGGCGGCCATGGGCCGCGTGCGCCGATCCTCGAAATATCGGACGAGCAGTGGCACACCGGTATGGACGTCTATCTGATGAACGTCATCCGGCCGGTGCGGATCGTCACGCCGCACATGGTCAAGCAGAAGGCCGGCGCCATCATCAATATCTCGACGGCATGGGTCGTCGAGCCGAGCCCGATGTTCCCGACCTCGGCCGTGTTCCGCGCCGGCCTTGCCGCCTACACCAAGATCTTCGCCAACACCTACGCCGCCGACAATGTGCGCATGAACAACGTGCTGCCGGGCTGGATCGACAGCCTGCCCACCACCGAGGAGCGGCGCGACAGCGTGCCGATGCAGCGCTACGGCACTTCGGAGGAGATCGCCGCGACGATTGCCTTCCTGGCCTCGGAAGGTGCCAGCTATATCACCGGCCAGAACATCCGCGTCGACGGCGGCATCATCCGGGCGGTCTGACGGCCACCGCGTGCAGGACTGCGGCTTCCTGCTGACCGATTATCCGGCGGTGCTCGCCTGGACAGGCCGCGTGCTGAAGGCCATCGGCCCGGGCTACCCCGTGCATCCCTACAGCACAGATCCGCATTCCGGCGCCTGAGCAGCCGGGCGCACGAGGCGCCCGGTTCCGGTATCGTCAGTGCTTGCTCTTGCCGGTTCCGACGTTGCTGCCACTGATCGGAATGCGCCTGGATTTGGCCAGGGCGCGCTGGGTCTTCGGCAGCGTCACGGTGAGCACGCCATTGTGGAAAGCGGCACGGACCTTGTCTTCCTCGACCTCGGTGCCGAGCGGGATGCGCCGCTCGAAGCGGCCGTAGAAGCGCTCGGAGAACTGCTTGTCCTTGTCCTCGGTCTCGGCGCGCTTTTCGCCGCGCAGCGTCAGCATGCCGTCGTTGAGCATCACCTCGACGTCCTTTTCCTCCATGCCGGGGATGTCCGCCGTGACGCGGATTTCCGTCTCGCCATCGGAGATTTCCACGCTCGGCCAGTTGGCCCGAGCACCAAAACCCCCGACGAAGGACGGCAGCCGCGTCTCGAAGCCGCGCATGGCGTCGTCGAACAGGCGGTTCATCTCGCGATGCAGCATCATGAAGGGATCGCGCTCGCCCTCGCGATAGAAGTTCGGAGCCTGACTGCCTTCCCGGCTCCAGGGCATGAGATCACGAATAGCCATTTCATTAGCCTCCTTTTCTCGACTGGTCACATCAGGCGATGCCGGCCCGCATCGCGTGTTCAGCCTGGATCCGCAGACTCTCAAGTCGAACCGTGCCGCCGCTCCGGGTTCCAGGCAGGGCGGTCAAGGAGCCGGCGCTCCCTGCGCCGGTTCCGTTCGGCAAACCGGCAAATGTCGAACTGGAGGTTGCCGGCTCGAAGTCAAGCCCCAGATTCCATCCCGCGACACATTTTACCGATGCCGGTCTTCGGCTGAGCGCCCCCGGCGTCGTATCGTCACCCTTGCATCAGGCACGGAGGACACCATGACACGCAACGACATCATTTCGGTTCTGGGGCCTGTGGACGAGGCCGTCATCGCCGACATCGCGCTGACCGGCGCCAGCCTCGAGGAATTGCGCGAGGCCTTCGCCTGGATCGGCGCTGAGGAGGCGCTGGTCAATGAGGGCCATCCCTTGCCGGATGCCAGGGTGGCGCGGCTGATCGAGATTCTTGAAGTGCCGGAGGACGAAGATGGGCCAAGGGCGCCGGCGGCGCAGGGGTAGGGCAGTAGGGCAGTAGGGCAGTAGGGTTATGCACGGGTCCGCACCACCTTACTTCCCCAACCCCCCAACTCCCCAACTCCCCATTCCCCTTGCCCTTACGCCCCGACAGCACCCTGCGCATGATCAGCGAGGCGTGGCCGCCCACGCCATGCGCAGCTTCCCGCTTCTCGACCACTTCGAAGCCGTGCTTGCGGTAGAAGGCGATGGCCCGGTCGTTGCCTTCGATCACTTCCAGCGCAATGCTCGCAATACCCGCATGGGCGGCAAGCACCGCATGCAGCATGTCGGTCGCCAGCCCCGAGCCGAATTCGCTCCTGTCCACGTGCAGCCGGTCGAGCATGACGTCGCCCTTTTCGTCCTTCGCCGCCATCGCGTAGCCGGCGATCGAGCCGTCGAGCCGTTCCGCCACGAAGGACATCTTGTTGTCGTCCTTGAGTTCCGCCGCCAGCCGCTCCGGCGCGTGCTTGTCGTCCGACAGCCGTGCCGTGGTCTCGGCGCCCATGATCGGCGCATAGGTCCGGCGCCAGGATTCTCCCAGCAGCCTTGATGCCGACGCCACGTCCTGTTCGGTCATCGCCCTGATCCGGTTCATCGCCAACTCCTGTCCTGGGTGACTTCGAAATTCACCGCCTCAAGCGCGACTTCAGCCAGCGATGGCGAAGGTGAGGATCAGATGCTTTGCGTGTGGAACGCAACGGCACACCAGCTGTTCCGCTGCATCGTTCTCCTCTGCTCGACGCCAGCCAGGCGATGCTAGCCAAGGGCAGGAGATCTCGCAAGAACCGTGAGGGCCGCAGCCGCACAGCGCCGAATCTGCCAATCTCCCGACAAAGGGACAGCGCGCGACGCGCGCCGCTCGCTTCTTGAAATAATAACTTTACAAAAATTCGTAATTATGTGAAGTAACGCAACTGAAAGGCCATCCATGACATCGCACCGCTTTGCCACCCGTCTGAATTCCTTTGCCTCGCGGCCCGAGGCAGAATGGCCCGGCCTTGCCGGCAAGCCGTCGCTGATGCAGATGGCGGCGCGCGCAGCCAAGGTCGAAGGACTCACCGACCTCGACCTCAACTTTCCCGACCATGTCGGTGAAAAGCCAACAGAAATTGCCCGGAAACTGGGCGATATCGGGCTTTCCATCAATGGCTTCGCCATGCGCTACTACTCCAATCCGGCTTTCAAGCTCGGCGCCTTCACCAATCCGGACCCGGCGGTGCGCCGCGAAGCCATCGACCTGACAAAGGCCGGTATCGACGCAGCGCGTGAAGCCGGCGCCAGCCTGATGACGCTGTGGCTCGGGCAGGATGGCTTCGATTATGCCTTCCAGGCCGACTATGCGACGCTCTGGCAACACGAAATCGATGGAATTCGTGAAGTTGCGGCGCATGATCCCGGTTGTCAGATCAGTCTGGAATACAAGCCGAACGAGCCGCGCTCTTACTCGCTGATGCCGGACGCTGCGACGACCTTGCTGGCGATCCGCGATGTCGGCCTGCCCAATCTCGGCGTCACGCTCGACTTCGCCCATGTGCTCTATGCCGACGAACAGCCGGCCTTCGCAGCCGCGCTCATTGCCCGCCACAGCAAGTTGCTCGGCGTCCATCTCAACGACGGCTACGCCAAGCGTGACGACGGCCTCATGGTCGGTGCTGTGCACACGTTGCAGACGATCGAATTGCTTCGTCAGATCCATCGGGATGGCTACGCCGGCGCCATCTATTTCGACACATTCCCCGACATGACCGGGCTCGATCCCGTGCGTGAGTGCGAGGTCAACATCGCCACCGTCATGCGCATGCTCGGCGTCGTCGAGCGCCTCGAGAAGGACAACCGCCTGTCCGCTGCCGTCGCAAGCCAGGATGCCGTCACCTCGCAGGCCATCGTCCAGGAAGCCATGCTTGGGCGCGACACGCCCGGAGTCACCTGAAGCGCCCGGCGTCGCCATACGCCGTTTTTCACCAAGGGAGGAATGACCATGAAACTTCTGCTTGCCGCCGCCACCGCTGCCCTGATGGCTTTGTCCAGCGGCTCGGCCTTTGCCGCCGACCTTGCGCCGCTCAACTCCGATACCGAGAAGGACCGCATCGACTGGTCGCAGCTGGAAGCAAAGTTCGGCGCGTTCCCCAAATTGCCCGACGGCACCAAGGCCGGCGCCGTCTCCAAGACGCTGACCAACGAATACTGGCGCTCGCTGGGCGAGGGCTACAAGGCATTCGGCGACCGCGTCGGCGTGCCGGTCGTCTATCAGGCGGCGCAAAGCGAGGGCGACCAGCTCGGACAGCTAACCATCGCCGAGGGCTTGGTGACGCAGGGCTACAATGTGCTGCTCGTCTCGCCGCAGACCGACTCCAATCTGCAGCCGATCATGGAACAGGCCAAGGCAGCCAATGTGCCGGTCGTCAACGTCAATGACGCCGTCATCCCGCAGGCCGAGCACTATGTCGGCAATGTCCAGCGCGACAATGGCGTGCGCGTCGCCAAATGGTTCATCAAGAACCGGCCGAATGGTGGCAAGGTCGCCATCGTCGAGGGCCAGGCCGGCGTCTATGCCGCTGTCCAGCGCACCGACGGCTTCAAGACCACCATCACCGAAGGAGGCAAGTTCGAGGTCGTCGCCAGCGTGCCCGGCAACTGGGACCGCCAGACCTCCTATGATGCGGCCACCAACATCCTGCAGCAGCACCCCGACCTGATCGGCTTCTACGCCAACAATGACGGCATGGCGCTGGGCATCGTCGAGGCGATCAAGGCGGCCGGCCTGCAGGACAAGGTCGCCGTGTTCGGCACCGACGGCATCTCCGACGCCTATGCCTCGATCCGCGCCGGCGAATTGACCGGCACTGTCGACAGCTTCCCGGTGCTGACCGGCGAGGTGGCGCTGGAAACGGCGCTGCGTCTCGTCGCCGGGCAGAAGCTGCCGCGCGTCGTCGCCACGCCGCAGGCGCTGATCACCAAGGACAATGCCGACCGCTATTCCGGCCCCGATGCACGCAAGGCATTGCTCGAGGACGCGGCCGTCGGCCAGTAGCACAAAAGACAGGGCGAGGCGGCGGGTGTCGGCAGAGCATTTTCGCTCGGCTGAGACTTGCCCGGAGAATGGTACCAATGTCACCCCGGCTGCAATTCGCAGGTATCTCCAAGCTGTTTCCTGCCGTGCGGGCCCTCGACGACGTGTCCTTCTCGGTCGGCGCCGGCGAGATCCATGGCCTGCTTGGCGAGAACGGCGCCGGCAAGTCGACGCTGCTGCGCGTCCTGTCGGGGGTCTACCGGCCGACAGCGGGAAGCGTCCTGATCGACGGCCAGCCAGTGACGCTGAACAACCCGGTCGCGGCGCGCGCCGCCGGTGTCGCCATGATCCATCAGGAACTGCAGCAGGTGCCGCGCCTCAGCGTCGCCCAGAACATGTTTCTCGGCCATCCGCTGACCCGTGGCGGCATCTTTGTCGCCAGAGGCGAGCAGGAACGCCGCGCCGCTGAAGCCCTTGCCGCCCTCGACCCATTTATCGATCCGGCAGCCCCGCTCGGCAGCCTGAAGGTGGCGCAGCGGCAGATTGTCGAGATCGCCCGCGCGCTGCTCGATCGCGCCAGGATCGTCGCCATGGACGAGCCGACATCGAGCCTGACGCCGAGCGAATTCGAGCGCCTGGCCGAGGTCATCGTCGGCCTTGCCCGCGACGGCGTCGCGGTCGTCTATGTCTCGCACAAGCTGGACGAGGTGTTCGGCATCTGCAAGCGCGCCACCATCATGCGCGATGGTGCCGTGGTCGATTCCGTTGATCTCGCGCAGGTGTCGGAAAAATCCGTCGTCGCCATGATGGTCGGCCGCGAGCTTGCCCAGGAACAGCACCGTTCTCATGCCACCGGCGATGTCAGGCTCATCGTGCGCGGGCTCGCCTCGGCGACCAAGGTGCACGACGTGTCCTTGAACCTCAATCGCGGCGAGGTGCTGGGCATTGCCGGCCTGGTCGGCTCGGGCCGCACCGAGTTGCTGCGGCTCTTGGCCGGCGCCGACCGTGCGTCGTCCGGTACCATCGAGATCGACGGCAAGGCGGTCAGGTTTTCCGGCCCGCGCGACGCCATCGCCGCCGGCATCGGCCTGGTGCCGGAGGAGCGCAAGCGCGAAGGCATCGTGCCGTTGCGCTCCATCACTAGCAACATGGCGTTGGCCTCGATGGGCGTGTTCGCGCCGCGCAGCGTCATCGATCATCGCCGCCTGAAGCGGGTGGCCGCCGAGAAGATGAAGCGGGTCAATCTCAGGCCGTTCCTGCTCGACCGGCCGATCCGCCTGTTCAGTGGCGGCAACCAGCAAAAGGCGATCATCGGCCGCTGGCTCGCGGCAGGGACCCGCATCCTTCTGTTCGACGAGCCGACGCGCGGCATCGATGTCGGCGCCAAGGCGGAGATCTACCACCTGATCGAAGAGCTCGCCGCCGAGGGCCATTCGGTTGTTGTCGTGTCTTCCGAACTGCCCGAGGTGATCCGGCTTGCCGACCGCGTGCTGGTCATGCGCGACGGCACGGTCGCTGCCGAGCTCGACCGCGCAAGTCTCAGCGAACAGGCGATCGCGGCGCATGCCATACCACAAACGCAAATGCAGGCCGGCAAAACCGGACCGCAGGCAAGGCAGTAGATGACGGACATATCGGAAAATACAGCAACGCGGCCCAAGGCGGATTTCCTGCACCGGTTTTCCATGCGCGACGCGGGCACGCTGATCGGCCTGATCGTCATCCTCGCCGTCTTCGGCGCGCTGGTGCCGGGCTTCTTCGCCGAGCGCAATTTGATCAACATCCTGCAGCAGTCGAGCATCAACGCTTGCCTGGCGCTGGGCATGACGCTGGTCATCATCTCCGGCGGCATCGACCTGTCCGTCGGGCCGACAGCTGCACTTTCGGCGGTCATCTCGGCCTCGATGCTGGTCGCGGGCGTGCCGTTTCCGCTCGCCATCGCCTCGAGCTTTGCCATCGGCCTTGCCTGCGGCGTGCTCAACGGCGTGCTCGTCGCCCATGTCGGGCTGCAACCCTTCATCGTCACGCTGGGAACGCTCAGCACCTACCGGGCGCTGGCGCTGATCTACACCGGCGGCAATCCGGTACTTGGCCTGCCGGCCGGCTTCCGCGCCATCTTCAACGGCTCGCTGTTCGGCCTGCCGCTGGCGGTCGTCATCGTCGCCGTCGTCGCGCTGGTCGCCTGGATCATCCTCAAGAAGACGCCTTTCGGCGAATATCTGCTCGCCGTCGGCGGCAATGAGGAGGCCGCCTACATCGCCGGCGTACCGATCGCCCGCACCAAGATCGCCGCCTACATGATATCGGGACTTCTGGCGGCCCTTGCCGCGCAGATCCTGATCGGCCGGCTGGGTGCCGCCGAGCCCATCCTTGGCAATCTCTGGGAGCTTGACGCGATTGCCGCGGCCGCTATCGGAGGCGCCTCGCTGATGGGCGGCAAGGGCAGCGTCATCGGAACCATTCTGGGCGCCGTCATCCTAGGCGCCATGCGCAACGGCCTGACGCTGATGAACGTCCAGTCCTTCTATCAGCTGCTTGCAACTGGCCTTATAATCCTCGCCGCGATGCTTATCGATCGCGTGACGAGGGGACGTGGATGACCTTGAGCAGCCTGGATCTGAAAGCCGTAGGACCGCGCATCCGCATGATGATGCCGCATCTGACCCCACTGGAGGCGAAGGTGGTGGAGACCGTCTTCGGCCGGCGCGGCTTCGACGACACCATTCCGCTGAAGCAGATCGCCGAGGAGGCCGGCGTCTCGGAGGCGATGGTGGTCAAGATCGCCAAGAAGCTCGGCTTTTCCGGCTATCGCGACTTCCGCACCGCCGTCTACGAGTACAGCCGCCTGCCGACCGCCGAGATGCATCAGGAACTGTCGGCCGACGACAGCTCGGCCGAGATCGTGCAAAAGGTGTTCCGCACCTCGATCCAGGCGCTGGAGGAGACGCTGGCCATCCTCGACATGGAGGATTTCGACCGCGCCGCCGATCTGCTCTACAGGGCGAAGAACCGCGACTTCTACGGTGTCGGCGGTTCGGCTCAGATCGCCCGCGACGTGTCGCACAAATTCCTGCGCATCGGAATCCGCGCCTCGGTCTACGACGACTCCCACATGATGCTGATGTCGGCCTCGCTGCTCGGCGCCGACGACGTCGCCGTCGGCTTCTCGCATTCCGGCAACACGTCAGCCGTCATCGACGCCATCCAGCTTGCCAGGAAGAGCGGCGCCCGCACTTTAGCCATCACCAATTACGACAACTCCCCGCTGGCCCAGATTGCCGACATCGTGCTGTGCTCGACGGCGCAGGGCTCGCCGCTGATGGGCGAGAACGCGGCCGCGCGCATTGCCCAACTCAACATCCTCGACGCGCTGTTCGTCGCGGTCGCGCAGCGCGACTACCAGGCGGCGGAGCGCAATCTCGGCCGCACCATGTCGGCAGTGACGTCGAAACGAAAAGACCGGGGCACATGACGCCGTCGACAACGCCGCTGGTCACCGTCTTCGGCAGCCTCCATTACGACATCATGGTCGATGCGCCCGACCGCCCGCGCAAGGGTGAGACGGTGACGGGCCATGCCTGGCACCCCAAATGTGGTGGCAAGGGCGGCAAACCAGGCGGTGTCGGCGGCGCGGGCCGGCGTGCGTGCGGCGATGATCGGCGCCGTCGGGGACGATGATTTCGGCAGGGCGCTACTCACCAATCTCGACCGCAACGGTGTGAACCGCCGCTTCGTGCGGATCGAACCCGGCGCCGGCTCCGGCATGAGTGTCGCGATCTTTGACGCGAGCGGCGACTATGGCGCGGTGATCGTCTCGGGCAGCAATCTCACTCTGGGCGAACAGGACATCGCCGCCGCCCGCACAACGATCGCCGAAACCTCGGTGCTGTTGTTACAGAACGAGGTGCCGGAAGCCGCCAACATCGCCGCCGCCTGCGCCGTGAAGTCATCCGGCGGCTGTATCGTTCTTAACGCCGCCCCGGCTCGCGAACTGTCGGGCGAATTGATCGCGCTTGTAGACATCGTCATCGTCAACGCCATCGAGGCAGAGTTCCTGGCCGGCGTGCCGGTCGTCGACACGCTGCAAGGCGCCGTCGAAGCGGCGCGCCGCCTGGTAGATGCCTACCCGGCCGCGATCGTCACAGCCGGTGGGGATGGGGTCGCCTATTGCGACCAAACGGGTGAGGCCCTCGCGCTGGCGGGCATTCCGGTGAAGGTCGTCAGCACCCATGGCGCCGGCGACGAGTTCGTTGGAGCGTTTGCGACCGCACTTGCTCGTAGCGAGCCGGTCGAGGCGGCACTTGCCGCCGCCAACGCCGCCGCAGCTAGGCTGGTGGCGACGCCGGAAGGGGAGCGGTGAGGGGCGAGATGGTACGTGAAATCAGGGATTTGATTGAGTTTTTCAGGCCACATGTTCGCGAAGCTGAGACACTCGATAGGCTGCGCAAGATGGTCGACAACCGCGGTTCCTGGTCGAAGGCGTATCACCTATTCGGTCACATCCGGCATAAGACGCTGCGTGCAGAGAGGGCCAAGGACAATCAAGCCATTGCGCAGTACATGTTCGAGGAGGCATGCGCAAAAGCTCTCTTCAATCTCACACGCGGTGCGGCACCGTTCGATGCTGACTCGCCATACTGGGTGGTGCCGAATGCTCTGGTCTGCGCACGCAGCCTTGGGCTCGATCAGATGGAGGTGGTGAATATCGTCACCGCCGGCGATTGACGGCCCGAAGCGTCATTGGCCGCGGACGCCCAGACCCTACCGATCGATCATCGACATCGTCCGCTCGCCGTAGCGCGGGCCTGCGACCTTGCCTGGTGCCAGCGCCACGTCGAGTGCCAGCATTTCGGTGGCATCGAGTTCGATCGCGGCCGCCGCGACGTTTTCCTCCAGATAGTGTCGCCGCTTGGTGCCGGGGATCGGCACGATGTCGATGTCGAAATCATTACCCTTGTGCAGCAGCCAGGCCAAAGCGATCTGCCCGGGCTTGACCCCTTTGACACCGGCGATGTCGCGCACGGTTGAGGCCGCCGCGACATTGGCGTCGTAATTGGCGCCCTGGTAGCGCGGGTCGCCGCGCCGGAAATCGCCTTCCGGATAGTCTTCGGCGCGTTTGACGTCGCCGGCGAGGAAGCCGCGGCCGAGCGGCGCGAACGGCACCAGGCCGATGCCGAGTTCCTTGAGCAGCGGCATGATCTCCGGCTCCAGATTGCGCTCCCATAGCGAATATTCGCTCTGCACCGCCGACACCGGATGCACGGCGTGCGCGCGGCTTATGTTGGCCGCACCTGCTTCCGACAGGCCGAAGAAGCGCACCTTGCCCTCGGCGACAAGCTGGCCGACCGCACCGGCCACGTCCTCCATCGGCACATCCGGATCGACGCGGTGCTGGTAGAGCAGGTCGATATGGTCGGTGGCGAGCCGGCCGAGCGAGCCTTCCACCGCCTCGCGTATATGTTCGGGCCGGCTGTCGCGGTCGGTGCCGACCTGCTTGCCGTTCTCGATGCGGAAGCCGAATTTGGTGGCGATCGTCACATCGGCGCGCCGGCCCTTCAGCGCCCGGCCGAGCAATTCCTCATTGATGTAGGGGCCGTACACTTCCGCCGTATCGAGGAAGGTGCAGCCGAGCTCGATGGCACGGTGCAGCGTCGCGATCGACTCCGCCTCGTCGGCCGGCCCGTAGGACTGGCTCATGCCCATGCAGCCGAGGCCGATCGCCGATACCTGCAGCCCCTGGCTGCCGAGTTTGTGTGTGCCGAGGGTCATCTGCCTATCTCCGGAGAAAAGTATCTCGGTGAAACTATAGGGGCCGCCTGCCTTGCGTCCAGCCGGCCGAGGGCGAGGCGAGGGGGAGATCGCGCGTCGCCGCCTCGCAAATTGACTCAATCGACGCTCTCCGCCATCCTTAAGGCAGGTCGCCCATGGCGGCCATGTGTGAAGAGTGAGCCGATGGCCAGTCCTGTCACTGCCCAGAAATCCAAGCGCGCCGCGGTGCGCAAGGCGCTTGATCGCCACAAGGTCTATGTCACCGCGCAGAGCTTCTCCGGCGGCGCCTATCAGGCGCGCGTGCTGGTCGACGGCGAAGCCTATTGGGTCGATGAGTTCCGGCTGAGCCAGCTGCAGCGGGGCTTGTCACCTGCCGAGCTCGAACTGACGCCGGCCACCGACGATTGAGCCGCGTGATCCCTTCGTCATCCCAGGGCGGAGCAGGAGCGAAGCGACGTCGCGCAGACCCTGGGATCCATGCCGTGACGTGGATCAAAGAATGCGAGCGGATCAGAAGTAGCGCTCTGTCGCGCCCCCCTCTGTCCTGCCGGACATCTCCCCCACAAGGGGGGAGATCGGCAGTTCCGGCGCTCCGCTCCTTGCAACGTTACCGATTGGCGAAATCGGCGGTGACATCCAATCTCCCCCCTTGTGGGGGAGATGTCCGGCAGGACAGAGGGGGGCGCGAAGGAATGAGGCGATTGTTCCCGTCTGCCGCGCGCCTCGGTTTCTGACATGCCAGCCCCTTCCAAACTCAAAGCCTATCGCGCCAAGCGCGAATTCACCAAAACGCCGGAGCCGGCGGGCGGGCTGCTTGCCGATGAGGGCAACCGCTTCGTCGTCCACAAGCACCACGCCACCGCCGACCATTACGATCTGCGCTTGCAGGTTGGCGACGTGCTGAAGAGCTGGGCGGTGCCGCGCGGTCCTTCGCTCAACCCGGCCGACAAGCGCCTGGCGATCGAGACCGAGGACCATCCGCTCGAATATATCGACTTCGAGGGCGTCATCCCCGAAGGCGAATATGGCGGCGGGCCGATGATCGTCTGGGACACGGGCACCTGGGCGCCGATGGACGATGTCGAGAAGAGTTTTCGCACCGGCGCCTTCAAGTTCCGCCTCGCCGGCGACAAGCTGAATGGCGGCTGGATGCTGACCAGGCTGAAGCCCAAGCCCGGCGAGGACGAGGGCAAGAAGAACTGGCTGCTGTTCAAGGAGCGCGACCTCGCCGCCGACACCAGGCTCGACATTCTCAGCGAGCGGCCGGAAAGCGTGAAATCCGGCCGCCGCATCGAGGAGCTGGTGGCGCCGCCGAAGCCTGCGGCAAAACCTGCCAAACCGCTTGTACTGAAGGCCGGCGCGCTGCCCGGCGCCGTGCAAGGCCCGGCACCCACCCGCATCGAGCCGCAACTGGCGACGCAGATGGCAAAACCGCCAGGCAGCGACGATCCCGCCGAACGCACCGGCGAGACCTGGCTGCACGAGATCAAGTTCGATGGCTACCGCACCGCGGCGCATCTGGCGGACGGGCAGGTCAGGCTGATCACCCGCGGCGGCATCGACTGGACGAAGCGCTATGGCGACCTGCCGCACGCTTTCGCCAAACTGCCGTGTCACGATGCCATCATCGACGGCGAGATTGTCGTGCTCGACGCCAAAGGCATCAGCCGTTTCGCCCTGCTGCAGGATGCGCTGGCCGAAGGCGCCGGCAACAAGCTGCATTTCTATGCCTTCGACCTGCTTTATCTGGACGGCTGGGATCTGAGGAAAGCGCCGCTCATCAGGCGCAAGGCGCTGCTTGCGCAACTGCTCGCCGGCCTCGGCGCCAACTCCGCCATCCAGTTTTCCGACCATGTCGAAGGCGGCGGGCAGGGGCTTTACGACCAGGTGACGGAGCTGGGATTGGAAGGCGTCGTCTCCAAGCGCGCCAGCGCCAGCTATCAGAGCGGCCGCACCAAGAGCTGGACCAAGGTCAAGGCGCTACAAAAGGACGATTTCATCATTGCCGGCTATACCACCTCCGATGCTGCCGAAGGGCTGGCCGCTCTGGGCATGGCCGAATTCGAGGACGGCGAGTTGCACTATCGCGGCAAGGTCGGCACCGGCTTCGATGCCGAGACGGCACGAGAATTGCTCGCCCGGCTGGAGCCGCTCACCGCAGGCGCCACGCCGCCGGAGGGCGTGCCGCGCGAGATCATGCGCGAGATGAACTGGGTGCGGCCGCTGCTGTCGGCCCGCATCCACTATGCCAACCGCACCGCCGACAATGCGTTGCGCCACGGTGTTTTCCGTGGCCTCAGGGATGTCGGCCTGTCGACGCCGGTCTCGGCCAAGCGTAAACGCCTGATTTCGGAGGCCGACCTCGCCACCATCTGGGTCACCAATCCCGAGCGGCGGCTGTTCGGCAAGACCGGGCCGACCAAGCTCGACATCGCCGTCTACTACGCGCTGGTCGGCGACTTCATGCTGCCGCACATCATCGGCCGCCCGGTATCACTGGTGCGCTGCCCGACCGGCCTGCCAAAGGACTGTTTCTTCCAGCGCCACGCCTTCACCGGCATGCCGCCTTCGGTGGCTGTCTTCGAGTCGATCAATTCCGAGGGCGAGACCAAAACCTACCTGTCCGTGGAGGATGCAAAAGGCTATCTGGCGCTCGCCCAGTTCGGCGTCGTCGAGTTCCACACCTGGGGCACGCACCGCACGAAACTCGACAAGCCCGACCAGATCGTCTTCGACCTCGACCCGGGCGAGGGGATTGCCTGGCGCGAGGTGGTGGAGGCAGCCGTGCACATCAAGGGCGGATTGGAGGCGCTGGGACTGGTGCCCTTCGCCAAGACGTCCGGCGGCAGCGGCATCCACATCACCGTGCCGGTGACGCAGAAGCAGAACTGGAAGAAACTGCACCAGGCGACCAGCGCCATCTCCACCCATCTGGCCGCCACCGCGCCCGACACCTTCACCACCACCATGGGCAAGGAAAACCGCAAGCGCCGCATCTTCATCGACTACCATCGCAACGCCCGCGGCCATACCTCGGCCGCGCCCTATTCGCTGCGCGCCCGCACCAATCTGCCGGCCTCGACCCCGGTGAGCTGGACGGATCTGGAGTCGATCGATGCGCCGCAGGATTTGAACTATGCATCGCTGCCAGGGTTGCTGGCGACGTCGGGCGATCCCTGGGCCGAGATCGATGAGTTTGCGCGGGATTTGCCGGTGTTTGAGGGAAAGTAGCTCAGGAGCGTCAGCGCAACCTCAACGCGTTATCATCCTAGAGCGTTGCAAGGAACGAAGCGACGCGGCACCCTCCCGGTGGCTGAAGAATGCAACGGACCTGAATGGTCGCTCCATGGGCATTGAGTCCCCTAAGGTCGCGATAACCGTTGGGTGCGAGAAATTGTGAATTGTGGGTGCGAGCGGTCTTGCGTCGCCTCAAGAAGTTGCCGACCCGTCCATCGTGCGGCATTGTGCGGCGACATGGCCAAGAAATCTACTTTCGAATACGATGTCGCCCTGTCGTTCGCCGGCGAGGACAGGGCAGTGGCTGAGGCTGTAGCGACAATCGTCAGACACCACTCTGTGCGGGTGTTTTACGACGAATTTGAGGTCGTTTCACTTTGGGGGAAGGACCTCTATCAGCACCTCAGCGAAATCTATCAATCCAAGGCACGATTTTGTGTGATCTTGTCATCCAAGCACTATGCCGACAAGCTCTGGACGAAGCATGAGCTAAAACAAGCGCAAGCGCGTGCGTTCAAACAAAACCAAGAATACATTCTTCCTGTTAGATTGGACGACACAAGCCTTCCTGGGATCAGTCAGACGATTGGCTACTTGGATCACAGGAAGGTAGGCGACGAGGGTGTTGCCGCTCTGCTGCCTAAGAAGCTTGGGATCAAAGAGCCCTTACTGCCTGAATCGCTCTCAACTCAACCGGAGTTTGTAGAGTATCAAGGCCAACGCATGCACCGTGCTCATCCTGCACAAATCGTCCTTGCTCAAACACAGCCGCATACACTGATAACGCAGGCGCTACCTAGAATACGTTATGGCAGCGAGCCTTGGATTATAGAAGACGGAATAACCCCTAAGCAGCACTGTCATGATTGTGGTGTTCTTGTGGGACAGTACCATACTCACGGATGCGATGTTGAGGTCTGCAGTCTCTGCAATGGGCAAGCAATTTCTTGTGGCTGCGTCCACAGGCCAATTACGACCGAACAACTTGCTCGATGGGAAGACGGTGAGGAAGACGTCTATTTTTGGGTCAGACTTCTCGGTGGCGGGACACGCGTCGCCTCTCCGGTCGTCATCCTCGGGCCTGATCCGAGGAGGAGGGGTGCCATCGACGCTTCCTACAATTTGAATTATTCTCCATCGTCAGCCCCATCCGTCGGCAACCCAACCCGCGCTAAAACATTTCGCTAGGGATTTGCCGGTATCTTGAGGCTCGATGTAGGATTTCCGCAGCCTCCTTCGTCCTTCGGACGAAGCGCTGCAAAAAGTTTGTCAGTGCATGGCCGCGTAGGAGTGTTTCATGGCGCCCAGGGCAAGTTGGAAAGGTTACCTCAAGCTCAGTCTGGTCAGCTGTCCGGTGCGGCTATACCCCGCCACCAGCGCGAGCGAACGCATCAGCTTCAACCAGCTGCATAAGAAGACCCACAACCGCATCAACATGAAGCCGGTCGACCCCGAGCTCGGCCTGGTCGAGCGCTCGGACCTGGTCAAGGGCTACGAATACGAGGACAAGCAGTATATCATCATCGATGATACCGACCTCGACGCGGTCAGGATCGAATCCAACCACACGATGAACATCGAGGCCTTCGTCGACGAGGACGAGGTGGATGTCATCTACCAGGACGCGCCCTATTATCTGGCGCCGGACGGCGCCATGGCGGAAGAGACCTTCGCCGTGCTGCGCGAAGCCATGCGCAAATCCGGCAAGCTGGCGATCGCCCGCCTGGTGCTGTCCAGCCGCGAGCGCGTGGTGACCATCGGCGCGCGCGAGAACGGTATGTTCGTCTGCACCTTGAGGAACCCGAACGAAGTGCGTGGAACGGCTGAATATTTCGGCAACATCCCGGCCGGCAAGCCGGATGCCGAAATGCTGCAGCTCGCCGAAGCGCTGATCAAGCAGAAGGAAACCACCTTCGATCCGAAGAACTACGAGGACCGCTACGAGATCGCGCTGATGGCGATGATCCGCGAGAAGCTGAAGGGCCACAAGCCGATCATCGCGGCGGCCCCCGAGCGCGGCAACGTTATCAACCTCATGGATGCGCTGAAGGCCAGCCTGTCGCAGCAGGCCAAGCCGCCGGCCAAGTCGAAGAGCAAGGCGGACGAGGCCGAAAAGCCTGCCGCCAAGGCCAAGGCAGGCGCTGCCAAGGAAAACCCGTTGAAGGCCAACCTTCTGAAGGCCGTCGGCAAGAGCAAAGGGTGACGGCGGCCACCGGTATAGTTCCACCCGGCGCCGTCTTCGGCGTCGTCGGCGCGCTGGCGGCGTTTCCGCTCAGGCTCGCCGCGCGCGAGGTCGAGCGCCGGCAGGGCCAGTTGCGGCGCGGCGTCACCCGGCGCACGACCCATGTCGTGTTCGGCCGCGCGCTGCTCGCCAAGGCAGCGATCACCAAGAACGGCGACGCCCAGATCGAGCGCCGCGTCCTGGCCGAGCGCGCCGCCGACCGCGCGCTCGCCAGCGAAAACGGTTTTTTGCGCCTGCTCGGCCTGATGAAAGCGCCGGAGGCGTCCGCACTTTCAAGGCAGTCGCTCCTCGACCAGTCTCGGCTAGGCGCCACCGATCTCGACCTGCTCTCGCTCTTCGATGCCTTCGAGCACGATAGCGAGCCCTATTCCTTCCGCGACCTCATCCTCGCCCGCAAATATGCCGGGCTGATATCGGGTGGCGCGTCCTGGGGCGCGATCGCGCGCTCGGTGCACCGCTCCGGCCCGGTCGCTTCGCTTACCGCCAAGTCGCTCAATGTCGGCTCGCAGCACGGGCGCCCGGATGCGATCTATCTCGAGGATGGCCAAAGCGAGCTCGACGGCCAGCTGCTGTTCGATCTCGGGTCCCCTGACGATGACACGCTTGAGGAGCTGTTCGCGGAGGCCGAAGCGGCGGAGGAGGACGGCCGTCACGACGATGCGACGGCCCTCTACCAGCGTTGCCTCGCCATCGATCCGACCGACGCCATCGCCGCCTTCAATCGCGCCAACTGCCTGCGCGGCGCCAGCCGCACGGCGGAAGCAGCACACGACTATGCCCGCGCCATAAAACTCGACCCAGCCTTCGTCGAGGCCTGGTTCAACCTTGCGGGGCTTATGAGCGACGAGGGCCGCGTGGCCTCGGCCCGCCGGCATCTGCAAAAGGCCATCGCGCTCGACAAGACCTATGCCGATCCGGTGTTCAACCTGGCCCGGCTGGAATTCGATGCCGGCAATTTGCTAGAGGCGCGCCGCAACTGGGCGCGCTACCTCGAACTCGACGCCAGTTCCGAATGGGCGCGTATGGCGACCAAGGGGATCCAGTTCGTGGATTTGCAGCTGGCACGGACGGCGGGGTGACGATGGTTGGCGAAGGCCGAGATGACGGCCAATCTCCCCCCTTGTGGGGGAGATGTCCGGCAGGACAGAGGGGGGCGCTGTCCCGCCGACCGATCGGCTCGTTTCAGAGCGTATTGTTCCGGGGAGATTTGACCGAAGGCCCGCGTTCCTTCGCGCCCCCCTCTGCCCTGCCGGGCATCTCCCCCACGAGGGGGGAGATCGGCGCCGTCACCGTCGCGCGAAGGGCCACCCCATGACCTATTTCCTCTTCGACGGCGACGACAACGCCCCTGTCACCATCCTGCTTGCGCATGGCGCCGGCGCGTCGATGGACTCACCCTCGATGACCGCCACGGCCAAGGCACTGGCAGCGGCCGGCTTCCAGGTTGCGCGCTTCGAATTCCACTATATGGCCGCCCGCCGCTATGGCCACCGCAAGCCGCCGCCGCGCGCCGAGACGGTGAACCCGGAATACATCAAGGTGATCGCCGACCTCAGGGCAAAGGGCGTGGGCGGCCCGCTGATCATCGGCGGCAAGTCGATGGGCGGGCGCGTCGCTTCGATGGTCGCCGACGAGATGTTTGCCAAGGGCGAGATTTCGGGCCTCGTCTGCCTTGGTTACCCCTTCCATCCACCCGCCAAGCCGACGCAGTTGCGGACAAAGCATCTTGCGGAGCTGAAGACGCCGACGCTGATCTTCCAGGGCACGCGCGACGAGTTCGGTACGCCGGACGAGGTCGCGACCTACGATCTCTCCGACCGCATCGAAATGGTCTGGCTGGAGGACGGCGATCATGACCTTAAGCCGCGCAAGAGTATCTCCGGCTTTTCCGCCGCCGATCATCTGAAGACACTGGCCGAGGCGGTCAAGGTGTGGACGGGCAGGATCACCGCCTGACGCCGCCCGATGAAGATCGCCAGCTTCAACATCAACAACGTCAACAGCCGGCTGGATAACCTGCTGGCCTGGCTCGCCGCAGCAAAGCCCGACATCGTCTGCCTGCAGGAGCTGAAAGCGCGCGACACGCAGTTTCCGCGCTCGGCGCTTGCCGCGGCCGGCTATGGCGCGGTGTGGAAGGGCGAGCCGACCTGGAACGGCGTCGCCATTCTCGCGCGCGGTTCCGAACCGGTGCTGACCCGCGATGTCCTGCCCGGCGACGAGGCCGACAAGCAGAGCCGCTACATCGAGGCGGCGGTCAGCGGCATCGTCATCGCCTGCCTCTATGCGCCGAACGGCAACCCGCAGCCCGGCCCGAAATTCCAGTACAAGCTCGCCTGGCACGAAAGGCTGGAGGCGCATGCCGAGCAGCTGTTCGACACCGGCCTGCCGGTGGCGCTGGTCGGCGACTACAACATCGTGCCCGAACCGCGCGACATCTACCCGACCCGCTCCTATGACGACAACGCGCTGGTGCAGCCGGAGAGCCGGGCGTCGTTCCAGCGGCTGCTCGACCAGGGCTGGCTCGACGCGCTGCGCAAGAAGCATCCGAAGGAAACGCTCTACACATTCTGGGATTATCGCCGCAACCGCTGGCCGCGCGACGCGGGGCTCAGGCTGGATCACATCCTCCTGTCGAAGAAGCTCGCCAACAAGCTCACCGCCGCCGGCATCGACCGCGCCGTGCGCGGGCAGGACGGCGCCAGCGACCACGCGCCGGTGTGGGTGGAGTTGCGGTGAGGGAGACGCCTTCCCCTTCTCCCCTTGTGGGAGAAGGTGGATCGGCGCGCAGCGCCGAGACGGATGAGGGGTACTGGAAGAAATGAGGCGTCAGCGATCAAGCCACCGATGCGGCATTCTGGCTCGGTTGGAGACAGAAGTATTCGCCAAGCTGGAGCACCCCTCATCCGACCGAGCTTCGCTCGGCCACCTTCTCCCACAACAAGGGGAGAAGGGGAGGCGCTATCTGTCCAGCGGCCACATCCCAAGTTAGGTTGCGGGCAAAGCACCACCACGGATCGCAACGATGCCTAGCCTATTCGCCAAATCCGACACGTCCCCGCCGAGAGGTGCCGGGCTTGCCTGACATCGGCCTGACCGCAATCCTCGTCACCTCTTGCGTTATCCTCACCGCCGCCGCGCTGCTTGCCGTGCTGCTGCGGCAGGCGCGTGAGCGCAAGATCGCCCGACGCCGGGCCAATCCCGCCGGCGACTATGCGGTGCGCACGCGCTGGGCCCCCAGCACCACCAGCACGCTCAACTTCTCGTCCTTCGTCTATATGGACGTCGACGGAGACGGCAAATACGGCCTTGCCGACCGGCCAATGGCCGGTATCATGGTGCGGCTGTTCGACGAACGGGGCGCCTTCGTCAAGGCGGCGCGCAGCAACAATGGCGGCTTCGCCAACTTCACCATGTCGACGAAGCGGCGCCGGACCGCGCTCCGCGTGCCCGGCCTCTACCGGTTTTCGGTCTCCGTGCCGCCGGGCTGGCGCGCCAGCGGTGCCAACGAGAACCAGTCGATACGCTTGCACGCCGCGCCCGAATCCCTGGTCGGCCTCGCCGGCGATAGCCTTCCGACGCCGGTCGGCCTTGTACCCGGCCGCTACCTGGCGGGCAGGATGCCGGCGGCAGCGCAAGCGACGCTTTCGGTGATGGGCAAGGGCGAGGTTCTCGAAAGCCGGACACTGGCTCCAAGCTCGTCGTTTCGCGTCGATCTCGCCAGCCGGGCAGATGCGGTGGAGATCTCCGGCGACGGCCTCGACCGGCGGCTGGCGCTGTCGTCCTATCCGACCGATCTCGGTCTGCTGTCGCCCGGCTCCGTCGCGCCGGACGCACCGCTGCGGACGATCGGCTTCGACGACGTCACCAAGCGCAGCCTGCGCAAGGTCCCCTGCGGCCACGCCGGGCTCGACTGGCGCAATCTCAACGCCATGTCGCGTGACAACACGAAGAACAGCGAGGGCTACGTCAACGGCAACGTTTCCGGCGATCACTTCGCCTACACCAGCAGCGGCCATCCGGCCGAATTCGGCCGCGATCGCCCCTTCGGCTTTCATTCGGTGATGCTGACCGCCGCATGGCTGGCCTGCGAGGGCGAGATTGCGCTGGTCGAAAGCTGGCTAGGGGAGGAATTGCTGCGCAGCGACGAGATAGTCCTGTCGGCACTGACGCCGTGCCACTATGCCCCAATGCTCAAGGCCGTAACACGAGTTCGCCTGTCGACCAGACACCATTGGCAGCTTGTCGTGGATGACCTGGTTCTGGTCTTCTGAGATCAATCAGAGTGTTGGGTTCGAGAGCGCGCCGTTGGCCGTGATCGCCGAAAGCCTGTCCTTCTTGACAAGCGTCGGCTTCTCATAGGTCTTTTTCATGCCTGACCTCTCCAAAATCTTGTGCCGGCAACATCGGCTTGCCGTCAATCGCGGAAGGGCGCCTGGCCCGCCGAGATTATTGCGGCGTGATGACAGGTCCGGAAGCGCCGTTGACGGCGGTGATCGCGGAAAGCCTGCCCTTCTTGAAAAGCGCCGGCTTCTCATAGGTCTTTTTCATGTCCAAGTCCTCCAAGGATCTTATGCAGTCAGGTTGCCATCTTCGCTCAATCAAGGATGCTGAAATCAGCCTGCGGGCCCGATGGGGCCGGAAGCGCCGTTGCCGGCCGTGATCGCGGAAAGCCTGCCTTTTTTGACAAGCACCGGCTTCTCGTAGGTCTTCTTCATGCCCAACGCTCCAAGATTCCCAGCCCGGCAATGTCGGGCTGCCGTCTTCCGTCAATCATGGGTGAGTGTCTGCCCGGCTGAGATCAGCCCGGCAGCACAACAGGACCGGAGGCGCCGTTGGCGGCGGTGATCGCGGAAAGCCTGCCCTTCTTGACAAGCACCGGCTTCTCATAGGTCTTCTTCATGATCGAACTCTCCAGAATATCCCGCGTGGATAATGTCAGACTCGTGTTTCCTGTCAACCATGCCGGCCGCTGTTGCCCTCTATTCTTGAAGAAGTCGGCATTTCTGCTCTCGACGCCCGTGCGGAGTGACGCGAAAGACACAGGCAGCAGCGCGTTGCGCATTCGGATATTCGCGCGTCGGCCGCATAGATCTGTGATTCCAAGGTCTTTCCCGAAAGCAGTAGGCCCGCAATGGCTCCCTGATGGAGACGTCCCCGATCTCGCAATTTCCGACACTTGGATAGGTTCAGCTTTTGATCGAATTGATTGAATCGCCGACCTGCTCTAACTATTTGTTTTTACGCAATTACGGACGGAAAACCGCCGCGCGCTTTTCCTGGAATTGCTCTAGCCTTCGCGACGAGCTCGGCTAGGATGTTGATATCGCTTTCTTCCCGCGGGGGAGACTGGCGCCGCTGCGGGGGGAACCGATGAACAGGTCTGTTGACAGGCTGCTGGCGTTTCTTGTGCTGGCCGTTGCCTTGGCCTGTCTGGCGCATCTGTACCTGCTGCCAGGCACTTTCGCCTTGAGCCGCCTGGCGCATCCGCTGGCGGATGCGGCGTCCCTGCGGCTCGTGGCATTCCTGGCGGCGGCGCTGGTCTGCGCGCTTGGTGCGCTGCTGTTCTGGCAAGGCCTGTTGCCGGGCTGGCCGGGCCGCCAGCGCGGCGCGCGACTGTTCGGCCGGGCGGCGGAAGTGCAGGTTTCGGGCAGGCCGCGCCTGCGCCTGGTTTTCCTTGCCCTGCCGATGCTCGCCGTGCTGGCACTGCTGGCCGACCAGTTCGGTCCATGGCGGACGGGCGGGGAGGTGCCCGCCGAGCCGAAGGGTCAGGATGTCGCCGATGCTCCGCCGCCGGCGCCGGCGGCCCCATCGCCCGTCACGCCGGCTCCGCCACCAGAGCAGGTCGTCAAGACACCGCCTCCAGCCGAGCCGGCGCCGGTCACGCCGCCAGCTCTTGCGCCGGCCCCGGAAGAACCGCCAAAGACGGCACTGGCACCTGCGCCGCCGCAGGCTGCCCCGCCGCCACAGACCGTGGCGCCCCCGCCACCATCCGCGCCGCCGCAACCCACCCAGCCCGACGGCCATCGCGATGCCGTGGTCTGGCTGGCGGTGTCGGCCGACGGGCATCAGATCATGAGCGCCAGCACCGACCGCATGATCAAGCTCTGGGACATCGACGGCAAGCGGCTGATCCGCGATGTGTCCACAAGGACATGGCGCGCACGGCGCTGTTCATGCCCGACGGCAAGCGGGCACTGACCGCGGGCGACGACGGCGAGATCGTGCTGCGCCAACTTTCGGATGGCGCGGTGCTGCACGTCTTTTCCTCAGGCACGAATGGTGGCGTCAGGAACCTGGCGATCAGCCCGGACGGCAGACTGGCCGTCAGCGGCCACGACACCGGCAGCGTCATCGTCTGGGATATCGACAAGGGCAGCGTGCTGCATGTGCTGCCGGGCCACGACTGGTCCGTCAGCGCCGTCGCCGTCTCGCCTGACGGCACGCGCGCCATCTCGGGCAGCATCGACGGCGAGTTGAAGCTCTGGGACATCGTTTCAGGCAAGCAGTTGCGCAGCTGGCACGGCCACGAGCAGGGCACCTATGGCGCCGTCTTCACCGCCGACGGCCACCATGCGGTGACCGGCAGCGGCGACTACACGATCAAGCTCTGGGATCTCGACACCTTCAAGGAAGTGCGCCGCTTCGAGGGCCATTCCGGCACCGTCTATGAAATCGCGCTTTCCTCCGACGGCAAGCGGCTTGCCTCGGTCTCGCTCGACGGAACGGCGCGGCTCTGGAACATGGACACCGGCGCCGAGATCGCCGAGTTCGATCCAGGCACCGGGCCGCTTTATTCGGTCGCCTTCGCCGCCGACGGCACGCTGCTCACCGGCGGCTACGACCGCGCCATCAGGGACTGGCCAGGGGCGGGCGGCGACGGCGTGGTGCTGTTCGCCGGCGCGCCGGAATAGCGGAGGTATCCACAACCGCGGATATTCCACATCAGCGCGGCTTGCGCTAATGATTGCTGGGGATCGCAAATGGGTTGGGGACCGTGAGCAACAACGACTGGCCGCTTGAAGCGGATACGACAGTTTTCAGTCCGACCGCGCCGCGTCGCCGAAGAATTGTTCCGATCGTCTTGCTTGTGCTGACTGCGGTCGTGCTGTTTTGGCCGGCTCGCAATTATTACGTTCAGTGGTCTGCCATAAGAAAGGTGCAGGCGGCATTCCTCGCCAAGGACTACATCGAGGCATACCGCCAGATGTCGCTGTTGGCGAAGATGGGCAATGCCGATGCACAAGGCCAGCTCGGCGCGCTGTACTGGCGCGGCCAGGGCGTGGCGCAAAATGACGGCCAAGCGGTGTATTGGTGGAAAAAATCCGCCGAGCGCGGCAATGCGGAAGCCATGGCCGCACTGGGTCAAGCCTACTTTATGGGCAGGGGAGTCGAAAAGGACAATCAGCTTGCCGAGAGTTTTTCACGAAAAGCCGCCGACAAAGGCAACATGAATGGGCAGTACCAGCTCGGCGTCTTGTACTGGCATGGCCAGGGTCTGGCGCAAAGTTATGAGCAGGCTCTCTATTGTTGGCGCAAGGCGGCTGATCAGGGGAGCGGGGAAGCCGAATATTCTCTCGGCCAAGCCTACTCCAACGGCCAAGGGGTCGAAAGAAACGATCAGCTGGCGTTGAAGTTTGCCAGGCAGTCAGCCGACAAGGGCAATGCGAATAGTCAGTACGTCGTCGGCGTCCTGTATGCGAAGGGCCAGGGTGTTACGCAAAGTTATGAGGAGGCCCTCTCCTGGTGGCGCAAGGCAGCCGATGGCGGGAGCGCCGAAGCCATCTTCTGCATCGGCCGTGCCTACTATCTCGGCCAAGGTCTCAAGAAGGACGATCAGCTCGCCGTGATGTGGACGCGAAGGGCGGCCGACAAGGGCGAGCCGAATGCCCAGGCTCTGCTGGGCACTCTCTATTCGCTTGGCCACGGCGTTGGTCAGGATGACCGCCTGGCATTCGAATTGTGGATGAAGGGCTGCAACTGCCGGTCTGGCCGATGCGCAATACGCGGTGGCGGCTGCTTATGGGCAGGGAAAAGGCGTCGCCACGGACGACGGCCAGACATTTGCGTGGATGAACAAGGCTGCCAATCAGGGCTATTTGTTCGCTCAGTCGAATCTGGGCGGATATTATTCGATGGGCCGAGGCGTCGCGAAGAGCGACGAGCAGGCGGTCTATTGGTGGCGCAAGGCCGCGGAAGCGGGGAATGCCGAAGCCGGTGCCAATCTGGCCCGGGCATATTCCCTTGGCGAAGGCGTCAGGCGGGACGATGCGTTGGCCGCGACTTGGGCACAAAAGGCGTCAGACGGCGGAAACGCCGACGCTCAATACCTGCTTGGCATCCTTTACAGCCAGGGTCACGGCCTCGCGCAGAACGATAATCTGGCCTTCCAATGGTGGATGAAGGCCGCCCTCAAAGGCCATGTGGTCGCGCAGTACAATGTCGGGGTCGTGTATCGGGACGGGCAGGGCGTCGGGAAGGACGAGGGGCGGGCATTCGATTGGCTGAGCAAGGCGGCCGACAAGGGCAACGACCTTGCGCAGTTCGCTCTCGGTGGACTGTATTGGGATGGTATGGGAGTGACGAAGGACGCCTTTCGGGCGGCAAGGCTCTGGCGCAAAGCCGCCGACCAGGGCAATGCCTTCGCACAGAAAGCGCTCGGCACAGCCTATTCCGAGGGTGTCGGCGTTCCGCAAAGCGGTGCGGATGCGGCGGCATGGTGGCTCAAGGCGGCGCGACAGGGAAATGTCGATGCCCAGCTCAGTCTGGCCTACGCCTCCGCCAACGGCGTGGGCATTGCAAGAGACGACAAGGCTGCCGAGTCCTGGTGGCTGGAAGCTGCAAAGGCGGGCAATGTCGATGCCGAGTTCAGCCTGGGCACGCTCTACTATCGCGGGATCGGCGGGAAGCCCAACTACAAGGATGCCGCCAAATGGTTCTTGAAGGCGGCGGGGCACGGCAACGCCAGTGCCAAGACCTGGATTGAGCTGATGAAGGAAAACGGCCAGCTCGACAGCAAGATGTTGTGAGCTGAGTGCCCAAGCAACGCTGCGAAATCGGCGAAGCTTCCAAATCTCCCCCTTGCTGCGGAGATGCCCGGCCGGGCAGAGGTGAAGAAATGCCATCCGAGTAGTATCCGATGACCAACCTCCACCTCGTCGAAGCCTCAATCGCCGACCTGCGCCGTGCGCTGGAAGAGGGCACCGTCACCAGCGTCGAACTGGTTGGCGCCTATCTCCGGCGCATCGCCCAGTACGACCGCCATGGCATTGCCCTCAACGCCGTGCCCGTCCTCAACCCCAAAATGTTCGAGGAGGCGGCTGCCTCCGACCGCCGCCGCAGGGCTGGCGCGACCCGCGGGCCATTGGACGGCATCCCCTACACCGCCAAGGACAGCTACAAGGCGGAGGGACTGACTGTAGCCGCCGGCTCGCCGGCCTTCGAGCATCTCGTCGCCAGTGAGGACGCCTTCACCATCGCGCGCCTGCGCGCCGGCGGCGCTGTGCTGATCGGGCTGACCAACATGCCGCCGATGGCCAATGGCGGCATGCAGCGCGGCGTCTATGGCCGCGCCGAAAGCCCCTACAATGGCGACTACCTGACCGCCGCCTTCGCCTCCGGATCGTCCAACGGATCGGGGACGGCAACGGCCGCGAGCTTCGCTGCCTTCGGCCTCGGCGAGGAGACATGGTCGTCCGGCCGGGCGCCGGCCTCCAACAACGCGCTGGTCGCCTATACGCCGTCGCGCGGCGTCATTTCGGTGCGCGGCAACTGGCCCTTGGTGCCGACCATGGACGTGGTGGTGCCGCACACCCGCTCGGTGCCTGACATGCTGGAACTGCTCGACGTGATCGTCGCCGACGACGCGGAGACGCGCGGTGATTTCTGGCGCGCGCAGCCCTGGGTGGCGCTGCCGAAGTCCAGTGACGTGCGGCCGCAAAGCTACACCGCGCTCGAGCTGAAGGGCGCGCTGAGTGGCAAGCGGCTCGGCGTGCCACGCATGTATATTGGCCGCGATACGGAAGCCGCCAAGCCGATCGAAATCCGCGCCTCGGTGCTGGACCTGTGGCAGCAGGCGGCGCGCGATCTGGAGCGGCTCGGCGCAAAGATTGTCGAGGTCGATTTTCCCGTCGTCTCCAACTACGAGCGCGACCGCCCGGGTACGAAAACCATGGTCGAGCGCGGTCTGCTGCCGCAAGAGTTCGCCGAGCGCGAGATCTGGGATCTCTGCATCTTTGCCTGGGATGACTTTTTGCGCGCCAATGCCGATCCGGCCATTCCCGATCTTGTCTCGGTCGACGGCCCGAAGATCTTCCCGCAGCCGCCGGGGACGCTGCCGGATCGCTATGGCGAGGACGGTTTCGACCTGGCGGAGTATGTCGAGCGGGCGAAGCTGGGCGTCACGCCCTTCGCCGACATCCCGACGCTGGAAGCGGGCCTGAAAGGCCTGGAGGCGACGCGACGGATCGACTTCGAGGACTGGCTCGACGATCAAGGCCTCGACGCGGTGGTGCTACCGGCCGTGGCCGATGTCGGGCCGGCGGATGCCGATATCGACAAGGCCTCGGCAGCCCTTGCCTGGCGCAACGGCACCTGGGTCGCCAACGGCAATCTGGTCTGGCGTCACCTCGGCATTCCGACCGTCACAGTGCCGATGGGCACCATGGCCGATATCGGTATGCCGGTCGGCCTTACCTTCGCCGGCAAGGCTTATAGCGATGTGGAACTGCTTCGCATGGCCGGCGACTATGAGCGCTCAGCTGCCCGCCGCACAAGCCCGCCGCGCACGCCGGAATTGCCGGACGATGTGTTTTCCGCTGGTCGCGGCCGGGTGGGTGACTGGCAAGGCGAGCCGCTCAGCATTGCGCTTGCTGCCGAGAAGCGAGATTCCGGCGATCAGGACCAGATCGTTGTCACGCTCGACTTGCAGGTCGATGCAGACGAAGCATCAACGGCGAGCGTAACGCTTCACGTCAATGGCGAGCTCGTCGCGTGCGAGCGCATCGGCAGGCGCTTCACCGGGCGCGTGCTGGTTCCGGCGCGCGAGCACGCCGGGTTCCACAGCATCTGGCGGAGCGCCTACGGCTCCATCGTCACCGCGCTGGTGCGAGCTGAGGACGGCCGCACCGCCGGCGCTTATGCGGTGACCGGCGGGATCGGGTGAGGGGCGGAAGCTGCGATCTCCCCCCTTGTGGGGGAGATGGCCGGCAGGCCAGAGGGGGGCGCTGTCCCGCCAGCCTCTCAGTCAACCTATCCGCCATCCTCGCGGGCTTTCGGATGGGCGAATGCAGGAAGGCCGCGATCCTTCGCGCCCCCCTCTGCCCTGCCGGGCATCTCCCCCACAAGGGGGGAGATTGGCTGCTTCAGCGTCGCCCTATCCTTGACCCACCCGCCACCCACGCTATGTTCGCGCCATGCCAGAACCAGCCCTCGCGCCCCTCATCGTCATCGATCTCCAGACCGGCATGTTCGACGGTCGCTTCGAGCCGCCTATCCATGATGCCGACGGCATGGTTGCCCGCGCCCGCGCGCTGATCGACTGGGCGAGGCGGAGCGGGCGCAAGGTGGCCTTTGTCAGGCATGATGGGCCGACGGGCGATCCGCTGGCGCCGGGCGAGCCGGGCTGGCCGGTGTGGCCGGCGCTCGGCCAGGCCGGGGATGAGCCGACTTTCGCGAAGAGTGTTCGCAATGCTTTCAGCAACTCAGGCCTTGGCGAATGGGTGGCCGGGCAAGGCGCCGGCGAGGTCGTGCTTGCCGGCGCGCAGACCGATTTTTGCATTGCCGCGACGGTGGAGGGTGCCTTTGCCGAAGGGCTCGGCGTCACCGTGGTTTCCGACGCCCACTCGACAATGGACACGCCCGGCGAGACCGCCGCCGAGATCATCGCCCGCCACAACGCGGCCTTCACGGAGGCCGGCGTCACGCTGGTTACGACGAAGGCGCTGACGGGGAACTGAGCTCCCCTTCTCCCCTTGTGGGAGAAGGTGTCGCCGAAGGCGACGGATGAGGGGTGTTCCAGGGAACGCCAGCGTCTCACTCCGCTGGAACACCCCTCATCCGTCTCGGCGCCCTCGCGCCGATCCACCTTCTCCCACAAGGGGAGAAGGGATAACGCAACCATGGAGGCCACCTTGCCACACCTGACCTTGCCGGCCGAAGGCGGATGCCGTTGCGGGCGCGTGCGGCTGAAGATTTCCGCGCCGCCCTTGCTCACCATGGCCTGCCATTGCACGGGCTGCCAGTCGATGTCGGCCAGCGCCTATTCGCTGAGCGCCGCCATTCCGAGCGACGGGTTCGAAGTCATTGAGGGCGAACCGGTGATCGGCGGCCTGCACGGCGCCTCGCGGCATTTCTTCTGCCCGCATTGCATGAGCTGGATGTTCACGCGGCCGGAGGGGCTCGACTGGTTCGTCAACCTGCGCCCGACCATGCTCGACGATCCAGGCTGGTTCACGCCCTTCGTCGAGACCTGGACCAGCGAGAGGCTGCCCTGGGCGACGACGCCGGCCGTGCACAGCTATGCGGCGCTGCCGGCGATGGAGGAGTATGAGGCGCTGACGGCCGAGTTTGCCCAGAACTTTGTGAGAGGCGGCTCCGCCGGCTGATCGCTTTTTGGTCGCGCCGGTGCCGACGGAGCAGGGGTGGTTGCCACCACATATTGCCTGATGGGGGCGCGGGCCTGCCGTGGTCGACGCGGCTGCGGGGGCGCATGTTGGGGTGTGCTCTGAGCTCGCGCCGACCAGGGCGGCTCGTACCGCCGCAAAATCAGCATCGCACATCGCTGGTTCGCCGAAACTTCCGCGAAAGCGGAATATGCGGGCGCTAAAGAACGGATTCGGCGCAAACACTTTCTCGCCTTTCCCGCATTGACCTCCTTCGAACGAGCGGCGACGACTGGCGCTTCAACCGATGGACGGCGCCCTTGACCGAGCAGACGATTTTCCTGAACGCAAAACTGGCCGATGGCGCGCTGGTCGATCTCATCGTCACCGACGGGCGCTTCAGCGCCATCACCCCGGCAGCCGAGCGGACGCAAGCAACCGCCGCCGCCACCATCGACCTCGGTGGGCAGCTCGTCGTGCCCGGTTTCGTCGAGGGCCATATCCATCTCGACACCTCCTTTTACGGCGACGCCTGGCGTCCGCACATCCCGTGCACCGACGGTTTCGACGTGCGCGAGCGCGTCGCGTTCCAGGCACAAAACCTCGCCGCCGCCGCGCCGATGGCGGAACGCGCGAAAAGCCAGCTCGAGCTCTGCATCGGCAATGGCAGCCTTGCCATGCGCAGCCATGTCATGGTCGATGGCTCGGTCGGCCTGAAGCACCTCGAAACAATCCTTGCCGTGCGCTCGGCCTATCACGACCTGATCGACATCCAGCTCGTCGCCTTCCCGCAAAGCGGTATTTTGTCTTCGCCCGGCACGCCGGAACTGCTCGACGAGGCGCTCAGGCTGGGCTGCGACCTGATCGGCGGGCTCGACCCAGCTAGCTTCGATCGCGACGTATCGGGCCATCTCGACGTGGTATTCGGCCTCGCGCAAAAGCACGGCGTCGGCGTCGATATCCATCTGCACGATGGCGGCAGCCTCGGTCTGTTTCAGATCGAGGAGATCGCACATCGGACAAAGGCACTCGGCATGGCCGGCCACGTCGCGGTCAGCCACGCCTATGCGCTGGGCGACATTCCCGCCGATGCGCTCAACAAGGCCGGCGCGATGCTCGCTACCTCAGGTGTTTCGATCATGACCAACGCCCCGGGCAACCACGCCTTTCCGCCGGTCGCGGCGCTGCGGCAGGCCGGGGTCACCGTCTTCAGCGGTTCCGACAACATCCGCGATTCCTGGTGGCCCTATGGCGATGGCGACATGCTCTCGCGCGCCAATTTGATCGGCTACCGCTCCGGCTTTTACGAGGACCGCGAACTTGCAGCGGCCTTCGACGTGGTGACCTATGCCGGCGCAAAAGCGCTGCGGCTTGAAGGCTATGGCATCGCGGTCGGCGCCGCCGCCGACTTTGTCGCCATGCCGGCCGAGCATGTCCCCGAGGCTGTGGTCGCCGTGCCGGGAGCGCGCACCGTATATCGCCGGGGCAGGGCTGTCGCGAAGGATGGGAAGATGGCGCGGTGATGAGGGGCGGCTAATATATCGTTCGCCAAGTTTTGTTCGAAAGCGTACACTGAGCAGATCGCCAGCCACATTCATGGGCGCTGACGCCGGGCGCACGCGGCCGGGAGATGACATGCGCTCTTGCCCCTTTTCGGGAGAGTGCGATGGACCAGACGGTCAGCAGGGATAAAAGCGACCTTTTGCGCCGCATGAACCCAGACGACTTTGCGCTGCTCGCGCCTCATTTGCACAATCGTTTCCTCGACCTCAGGGATCCGCTCGAAACGGCAGGCGAGCCGATCAGCTCGGTTTGCTTCCTCGAAAGCGGCATCGCCTCGGTGGTGGCCAGGAACCGGCCGGGCCTCGACACAGAGGTCGGCATCATCGGTCGCGAAGGCATGTCCGGGTCCGCGCTGGTGATGGGCGCCGACTGGGCACCTCACGATTGCTACATCCAGATGACGAGCGAGGCGGTCTGCATGGATGCGGCACCCTTCAACGCCGCGCTCCAAAGCAGCCAGACGCTTCGCCCCTTCCTGCTGCGCTATGTCCACTATCTGCATATCCAGACCAGATCCACTGCGTTGAGCAATGCCCGTGCGAAGCTGGAGGATCGGCTGGCCAGATGGCTGCTGATGTGTGATGACCGGGTGGCCGGCGAGCAAATCCTGATCACCCACGAACTCCTGTCGGTCATGCTTGGGGTCAGGCGTCCCGGCGTCACGGTCGGTCTTCAGATTTTGGAAGGGCGCGGCCTCATCAAGTCTCGACGCGGCGCGATCACCATTCGCGACAGGGACGGTCTGGTCAGCATCGCCGACGGCTTCTACGGCCAGGCCGAGGCCGACTATGACCGGCTGCTTGGCTAGCACCTTCAGCGGCGTGGACCGGAAATGGCCGACGCGAATGCCGGTGAGGCCAGGTGGATGTATCCGCCTTTGACTGCGACATCCTGCGAACCGCTTTCATCAAATCGGTCATGGAAGGCAATGTCCCGGAAGCCCGGTGGCGCACGCTCGCCGCGTCCCTCATCCGCGACTTGACCGGCCACGAAGACATCGACCCCGACATGCTGGACTGGCTCACGCGCAAATAGCGCCGCTGGTTTTTGCCACGCTGACCTTTCGGTTTGGAAAAGGCCGTGGCCAACACGCCTGGCGACGGCAGGCCAGCGCCGCCGCACCTACCCCAACCCAAGCGGCCTGCCGTCTTCGGCAGATACGCTGCGGCAAAACAATAAGTTGCAAAGAAAATTGCGAGCCGCCGGGTGGATAGACAAAGGGCCTGACACCGGGGGGTAGTGTGGTGCCAGGCCCTTGCCGTCGGGTTCGACAGCAAGAATGCGCATGTGCCGGCTGGTGTCGCAAGGCGGACCATGGTCCGCACCAAAGGTCGCCTGTGATCGCGGACTTGAGGCTATCGCTCCGGGCTTCTACGAGGGCCGGGCTGCGAGCTTCGGCGTGGTGACTTGTGCCGACGCGAAAGCGGCGCCAGGACTTTCGTGGAGACATTTGCGCGTTGCAGCCTTCGCTCTCCACGACTGGCCTGTTGCTACTTTGCAACTGCGTTCGATCACAATTTCGAGAGGTAAAACTTTTGGTTGAAGCGGCTGATTTGCCGAGCGATATCAACCTTAGTCGATTCACGCGGAGGGCTTCATGAAACTGGTATTGCTCTGTTCGGTTGCATTTCTGGCAGCCACTTCTCCAATTCTGGCCGCGGACCTTGTCCAGCCCGTCGCCGCCATGCCTTTTTCGTGGACCGGCTTCTACGTTGGCGCTCAAGCGGGCGGCGGGTGGAATGACAGCCGTTGGTCGGGTACCACCTTCATTCCCTTCAATACAAATGGGTCCGGCGGTATTTTCGGCGGCCAGATAGGCTACAACTACCAGATCAACCAGTTCGTCATCGGCATTGAAGGCGACCTTGCAGGCTCGACTGTGAAGGGCGACAACCAATGTTCCAATGTTACCGGCACGGTCTGCGAAACCAAGCAGGACTATCTGGGCTCGGTGCGCGGGCGTCTCGGTTATGCTGTCGATCGGTTCCTGGTCTATGGCGATGGCGGTGTTGCCTTCACCAACTACAAATTTGCGGAAGTCGACAGCTTTCAGCAATCGTTTGGAGGCGGGTCTCGGGTTGGCTGGACCGCCGGCCTGGGCGTCGAATACGCCTTCACCGACCATTGGACCGCGGGCGTCGAATGGAACTACTATGATTTTGGCACCAAGTCTGGCGAAAGCGACGTGAATACGGGCTTCTTCGTAGACAATCGCGACACAGAAAATGTCGTCGTCGGAAAGATCAACTACAAATTCTGAGGCGCTGGGCAGCAAGCCGTACCGACGGGCCATTTCGATGTGGTCCTGACGCGGAAGCACGGCGCTGTTGCCATAGCTGACTTCTTGCGGCAACCCAATGCCGTTAATGTGAACCACGATGCCCATGAACGGCCCGGTTCGGCCCGCAGGAGAGATGTGCGAGGACATCAATCCACACGGCGCTCTGGGGCAAGCCTCGCCCCCGACATCATGACGTGCCGGGATCAGGGAGCTTGTCTCATGACTCAGGCCGCAAAGGATGTTCCGCTTCGTTGCCGCTGCGGCCGCGTCAGCGGCGTCGCCAAGGACGTTGCACCGCGCACCGGCTTCCGCTTCACCTCTACTGCCGGGACTGCCAGGCCTTCGCGCGCTTCCTCGAGCGGCCGGACATGCTCGACGTCGCCGGCGGCACGGACATCTTCCAGATGCTGGCTGGCCGTGTGACGCTTGCCGCGGGCAAGGACGCCGTGCGCTGCCTGCAATTCTCCGGCAAGGTGCTGCGCTGGTACACCTCTTGTTGCCGGACCCCGATCGGCAACTCGGCCGGCCCGCGCTTCCCGGTGGTCGCCATCACTCATTCCTTCATGTGCCACGACGCCGCGCCCCGCGACACGGTGCTCGGCGCGCCGCTTTGCCGGATCCATGAACTCTCCGCCGTCGGCCCGCTGCCACCCAACGCGCCGCCGCCACCGACGTTCAGCCTCTTTGCGCGGCGCGTCTCAAAACTTCTCTTCTGGTGGCTGCGCGGCCTCGGCCGGCCGAATCCGCTCTTCGACCAGCACACGAACGCCCCGCTTTCCCTGCCGCGCGTCATCGCGCCGGCCGAGCGCGATGCACTGGCCGGTGTGCCGATGCCCGCTCGCTTGGAGTCTTGATCCGCCACTTGCTGACAAATGATCTGGCTGGCTCGGTCTTTGGAGCCGGGAAGGTGAATCAGCGCATCAGCCAATAAGGCTAAGTGGCGGATATCGCAGGCCGCATGCTTGGCGGTGTCGCACATCCCTCCAAATTAATTTGCATACAAATGTTTCGGATTGGCACGGTTTCGTGAAGCACTTCACCGTTCCCGCGTAATCGATCGGATACAGAAGCATCGCAAAACCGGCGCGGCGTGAGAGGGCAGCACTGCTTTTTCCACCGCTACGATATGGAGGATGTCGATGTTCAAAACCCTTGGCCGAATTGCAGCTGCTCTCAAGCGAGCCGGCAAGCGCAACGAGACGATGCGCGCATTGGATAATCTGCCGCCGGAAACCCAGAAGGACATCGGCTGGTCGAAGTCCCCTTCTGACGAAATCCGGCTGCCGTTTTAACGGGCCGAGCCGGACGCCTTGCTCTGTCGAACGCATCCGGCCGGCGGCGTCCGGTCGCCTCTCGCCCAACCACCACCGCAGCGCCGCGATCACGGATCAGCGCTACCTGGCTTCGTCCGATGTCCATACGGGCTTGAAAGACACCGTCTTCAGGCCCGCGTTTCGGACCCGATCGACGAACACGTCGTTGACGAACACGGACGACGCGCGCATCGGCAGCTTGAAGATCTCGGCGTTGCCGATGCGATGCGCGTGGAACACGTAGCGTTCGATTGCGAGGATGCCGCCGTCTTCGAAAGTGACGATCTGCGACCGCTCCTTGTCCAGCGCGTCGATCACATTGGTGACGTTGAAGAGCCAGACCGGATCGCCGCTAAGCGGCAGCAACTGGCCATAGGGCTGCAATGATGCCGCCAGCGCATCGACGGCGGGCTTGCGCAGCAGCGGTGCGTGTTCGCCAAGCCAGGGGAAGTCCGAATAGAGGTAGACGCGGTCGTCCTCGGCGATGCGCTGCATGACCGGCGGATCCCATGTGTCGAGAACCCTTCCATCCAGGCCGAAGAAGAACTCGAAGTAACTGTCATCAACCGGCAGGACCCACTCCTGATCCTCCAGGACCGCGAACTCGTAGAGGCTGATCGGCATCGGTCGGTATCCTTGCGTCAGGGGTAACGCTCTCCACCTTTTTCTGTTGATCGCGCCCAAAAAACAACGCTAATTGATGCCTGCGAGGGGCCATGCTGACAGTTGATGAAGTGGGAGCGATCCCGTTGTTCTCGGGTCTGCCGGCGGCCGAGCTGGAGCGCCTGGCGCGGATGGCCGCCGACCTTCATCTCAGCCCCGGAGAGTTCGCGGTCCACGAGGGCGGCGAGGCAGCGCTCTTTGCGGTTCTCGCCGGCAAGATCGAAGTCGTAAAAACCTTCGACGGCGTCGAGCGGACGCTCGGCTGGCGGTTGCCGGGAACGATCTTCGGCGAGGTGCCGATCGCGCTTGGCTCGGGTTTTCCGGGCGGCTATCGCGCCGCCGAGCCGTCCCGCGTCATGCGCATCGAGGTCCAGCAATACTATTCCATCGCGGCGGTTTCGAAGGACGTCGCCCAGAAGGTCAGCGCGCTGGCCCGCGAGCGCATGGGTGGGCTGCAGAGCGTCACCGCCGAACCGCAGAAGCCGCGCGTCACCCTGGTCGGCCACCGTTGGGACACGGCCTGCGGCGACCTGCGCCGGTTTCTCGCCCGCAACCAGATCTCGTTCACCTGGCTGCTGCCCGACACGTCGGATGCCGAGGCTTTCTGGTCCGCCCAGGGCAGGCCGGCTCGGGATGGTCCCGTCGCCCTCCTGACGGACGGCGAGATCGTCGAAAGACCCGCCGTGCGCGATCTTGCCATTCGTCTGGGGTTGCAGACGCGCCCGCGCGGCGCCGAGTACGATGTCGCGATCGTCGGCGGCGGGCCGGCCGGTCTTGCCGCGGCGGTCTATGGCGCCTCCGAGGGCCTGCGCACCATCGTCGTCGAGCGCGAGGCGCCCGGCGGGCAGGCCGGCACGTCGTCGCGCATCGAGAACTATCTCGGCTTTCCGAGCGGCATTTCCGGCGACGAGCTCGCCAGCCGCGCGCTGCAGCAGGCAAAGCGGCTCGGCGCCGAAATCCTGGTCACCCGCTCGGTCGCCGGCATCGATCCGGCGACGCATGAGGTGGTGCTCGACGGCACCGATGTCGTGCGCGCCCGCAGCCTCATCCTGGCCACCGGCGTCGCCTGGCGCCGCCTCGCCATCGACGGGTTCGACCGGCTGATCGGCAAGGGCGTCTATTATGGTGCCGCGCGCAGCGAGGCGAGCAGCACGCATGGGCAGGATGTCTACCTGATCGGCGCCGGCAATTCGGCCGGCCAGGCGGCGATGCATTTTTCCGGCCATGCGCGCAGCGTCACACTGCTCGTGCGCGGCCCGTCGCTTGCCGACAGCATGTCCCACTATCTGATCGAGCAGCTCAGGGCGAAATCGAACGTAAAGGTCCAGCTTCGCTCCGAAGTCCAGGCCGTGCACGGCGAGACGCACCTGACGGCGATCGACATTCTCGACAAGACAAGCAACGAGGTAAGCCGGCACGAATGCGGCGGGCTGTTCGTGTTCATCGGCGCCAACGCCGAGACCGAGTGGCTGCCGGCCGAGGTCGCGCGCGATGCGCGCGGCTATGTGTTGACCGGCGACGACGTGAAGAAGGCCGGGCTCTGGTCGCATGGCCGCGACCCCTATCTGCTCGAGACCAGTGCGCCCGGAATCTTCGCCTGCGGCGATGTGCGGCTGAGCCCGGTCAAGCGGGTCGCGTCAGCAGTCGGCGAGGGCAGCATGGCCATCGCCTTCGTCCACCAGTATCTGGCCAATGAGGGCAAGGCCCAGCGCATTTGATGGCCGGACCGCCTGCTTGACAGGCCGGCCCCATTGCCTCAGCCTTTGGGCCAAGCAGGGGAACGCGCGATGAAGAAACAATACTCGAAGCCCATACTGGTCAGAAAAGGCCGGCTCTCGGCCCAGACCGCTCAGCAGGCCGGTTCGCAGGCACCGGATTAACACCGGCGCAACCGCCTAGAGCGGTTCAACGTTTCACGGAAACGCAGAACCGCTCTATCTCTTTGTTTTCACGCAATTCCGGACGGAAAACCGCTGCGCACTTTTCCTGGAATTGCTCTAAGATCGTCATCTGATACGCAAGGACGGAACTGACGCCGGCCAGCCTAGCTGGCGCGCCAACCGCGGTATATTTCGGGACCCGGCAGCACGGGCACCGTTCGATCGAGCCGTGCTGCCTTCAGGCCGGTCAGCCGGCAGGCTTGTAAGAGCCGGCAGCCTTTTTGGCGGCGGCGAGCACCCCCTTCATGTCGAGTTCTTCGAGGATGACGAGGTCGCTCACCGAACCGCTTGCCCGTACAGCAAGGGCCATGCCCATCCCGGCTGTCTGGTCAGGCACCTCGCCATTGACGACGACGTCGTAAGCGCCGCGCGTAAACATCAAACTGGTCATCTTGCCGCCAACGCTTTCGAACGTTGCCTTGATTGCGGCTTCCCGGTCTGATCCCTGCATCAGTCCCTTGGCGGCGTGGGGTTCATAGTTTGCCAATATGGTAACCTTCATGGCTGTCTCCTCCAAATATCGTTGCCTCGTGCTGCTCAAACGTTTGAGCAGCACGGAGGTGCTTGTCTTTTCACTGACATTTTGACGTGGCCTGTGGACCGCCAGGGCAGCCATGGCCAACGGCAGTTCATGACCGGAGCTAAGCTGCGGTCTGCCGCAATATGCGCCTATTCTAATATGACGACAATCCCGGCTAGCGCACTAACCCAGCCACCACCAGAGCGCCGCGATGACCGCCACCACGCCGGCGATCGACAGCCCCAGCATGATGTAGGCGCCCTTGATGATATCGCCGATGACCTTCTTGAGGCTGGCGCGGTCGTTGAGGTTGGGGAAAGGCTCGTTCGGGTGCGCCACGCCGAGGAAGTCGCAGAGCGGCGCCCAGCCGTCGGTCACCTTGAACACCAGCAGCTTTTCCGGCGGCACCGCCGCCTTCACCTCCTCGGTGTAGGCGTTGTAGCGCGCGACCGCCTTGGCACGGTCGTCCATCACGCCGGCCAAGGTGCGGCCCCACACCAGCTTGCTCGACATGTCGCCGAATTTTCGGCCGAACGGCGTCAGCCATTCCAGGATCTTGAACTGCCAGACATTCTCGGTGAAGTAGATCGTGTCGATCGTGCTCTCGTACCAGGCTTCGGCGCCGCGCGGATGCAGCGTCAACAGCACCTTGGCGTCGGGATAGGCGGCCAGCAATTCCTGCCAGACGCAGCAGCCGGGATTGTCGACGGTGGCCGTGTACTTGGCGAACACCTGGTTCCAGTCATGCTGGCTGCCGGGCGGGCTGTTCGCCACCTTGCGCCAGAAGTCGAGATGGCCCTTGTTGGCCTTGTTGAGGATGACTTCCTGCATGTGATAGCTCGGAAAGCCGAGCCTGTTCAGCGCGGCGAAGGTCGACCACGTGCCGGTGCGGCCGAATCCGGCCCCGATGAGCTTGAGCGTCATTCCCCATCCCCATTTTTCTGGACCGCTGTTCTTTTTATGCGGATCCATCCGAAACGAGGTTGCATCGACCCCAGCAAGCGCGCAACAAATTTCCATGCGCAACCAATAAAACGTGAATTTTTGCTTTGGGTCACGCAGAAGGACCTTCTGGCTATTCCAGCGGGCGGGGGAGCCTGATAATAGGTCAGCCAGATTGACCTAATTGCCCGAGCTGATCCTGGTCACGCTCGAAGAAAATCCACGGGGAGGTGGGCTGTGACATTGATGGACCTCTTGGCGTCGCGCTCGTCGCGCATGAAGGCCTCGGAAATCCGCGAGCTGCTGAAACTGCTCGACCAGCCCGACATCATCTCCTTCGCCGGCGGCATCCCAGACCCGGCGCTGTTTCCGACCGAAGCCATATCCGATGCCTATGCTTCGGTGCTCGGCGGCGCCGAGGCGGGGTCGGCACTGCAGTATCAGGTCAGCGAAGGCTATCTCCCGCTGAGAAGATGGCTGGCCGGTCAGATGGGCAAGCTCGGCGTCGCCTGCGACGAGCACAACATCTTCATCACCTCGGGCTCGCAGCAGGCGCTGGATTATCTCGGCAAGCTGTTCCTCTCGCCCGGCGACACGGCTTTGGTCACCTGGCCGACCTATCTCGGCGCGCTGCAGGCTTTTAACGCCTATGAGCCGCGCTACGACCGGCTGACGCCGGACGGCGGCAACATGACGCCAGCGGCCTATCACGCGGCCGCTGCTGCCGCCGGCGGCAAGGTGAAGTTTGCCTATCTGGTGCCGGATTTCGCCAACCCGACCGGCGAGACGCTGAGCTTCAGGCAGCGCGAGGCGGTGCTCGATCTCGCCGGCGAGCTCGACATCGCCGTCATCGAGGACGCCGCCTATCGCGCGCTGCGCTATGATGGCGAGGGCGTGGCGCCGATCCTGGCGATCGACTGCGCGCGTTCCGGCAGCATCGAAAACGCTCGCACGCTCTATTGCGGCTCGTTCTCGAAAATCCTGTCGCCGGGCATGCGCGTCGGCTGGGTCTGCGCGCCGCGCCGCGTCGTGGAGCGCCTGGTGCTGATGAAGCAGGCCTCCGACCTGCATAGCCCCTCGATCAACCAGGTGGCCATGCACCGCGCCGCCGAAGCCGTCTTCGACCGCCAGGTGGAGAAGCTCATCGGCGCCTACCGGGAACGCCGCGACGGCCTGCTTGGCGCGCTCGAGGCCAACATGCCCGAAGGCGTGACCTGGAGCCGGCCGGATGGCGGCATGTTCGTCTGGGTGACGCTGCCCGAAGGCACCGACGCCACCGCATTGCTCACCCGCTCGGTCAAGGAGGCGCGCGTCGCCTTCGTGCCGGGCAACGCCTTCTTCGCCGACGGTTCGGGCCGCAACACGCTGCGGCTGAGCTTCACGCTTGCTGACAAGCGTGCGGTGGAAGAGGGCATACCGAGGCTGGCGGCGCTGCTGAAGGGGTAGGGGCTCGGCGATCCTTCCCTTCTCCCCTTGTGGGAGAAGGTGGCCTCGCGAAGCGAGGTCGGATGAGGGGTGCTGGACGGATCTCGACATAGGCGACGTAAGCGATTTGAATCCTTCGATTTTTTGCACCTCATTTCTTCCAACACCCCTCATCCGTCTCGGCGCTGCGCGCCGATCCACCTTCTCCCACAGGGGGAGAAGGGGAGCGCTGCACCATCCCCTCTTGAGCCCTCCGCCGGGAGGTGACAGGTTGGCGCGCCATGGCCGCCGCGTCGACATCGCCCCGCATCATCCTGCTGATCGGCAGCGCGCCCGATGTGGTGCGTTGCGAGGCCTGGCCGAAGGCGGCCTTCAGCCGGATCGTCGCCATCAACAATGCCTGGCGCGTGCGCGCCGACTGGGATTTCCTCGTTCATGCCGGCGATTTTCCGCCGGACCGGCTGCCGCCGCCGCAGATGCTGCGCCAGGCGCAGATCTTCAGCGCAGCAGACTACGTGCCGGCGCAAAACAGTTTTGGCGGCTTCGTCTATGCCGGCGGTACCATGGCGATGACGGCGGCCTACTGGGCCATCCACAGCCAGAAGCCGGACGTGCTCGCCTTCCTTGGCTGCGACATGATCTACGACCAGCCGGAAAAGACGCATTTCTACGGCATCGGCCGTGCCGATCCGCTGCGCGACGACCCGACGCTGCAGAGCCTCGAGGCCAAATCCGCCCGCCTGCTCATCCACGCGCTGAGGCGCGACACGTTCTGCGTCAACCTGTCGGACCTGCCGCACAGCCGGCTGCTCCTGCCGAGGCTTTCCTTCGATGAGCACAGGCATTTGTCGCCCCAGCGGCTCGCCGACATGAAAGCGGGCGTGCTCGCGGGCATCCAGTCCCAGGCGGTGGAAGAGGCCGAGCGCATCGAAGGCGAGCTCGGCTATTTCTACGAGGACGGCATGTACTGGAACCATCTCGACGAGATCGACGGCAGGTTTCTCGCGGACATCGACAAGCTGTGGATGGCGGCGGTCGGGGAGGTAGCGACTTGGCCGGCCGAGGAATGCACCGCCGCTGAGTAGAGACGCTCTGTGGCGATCCGTCGCCATCCCGTCACGCAAAGTTGCGCGTCGCCGGGCGGCCGTTTTGGCTAAACTCTGCGGCAATCCAGCCAGAAGGATAGGAATGCCATGACCGCGCGCTTTGGTCTCATCGCCCTTGTTGTTGTTGGCTTCGCCAACCAGGCGTCAGCCTTCGAGATCGCCAGCCCATCTGTATCGGACGGCAAATGGGACCAGAAATATCTCGGTGACCGCGCCGGCAGCTGCACCGGACAAAGCGTTTCGATTGCCTTGAACTGGAAGGACCCGCCGACCGGCGCCAAGAGCTATGCGCTTACCATGTTCGATCCCGACGGCGCAGGCGGCAAGGGCTTTTGGCACTGGCTGGCCTGGAACATCCCGGCGAGTGCCAACGGGTTGCCTGAAGGGGCTGGCTCGGAAGGCGGCAAGGGCCTGCCCAAGGGCACTGTGCTCGGCAAGGGCGGTGGCGGCCGTGCCGGCTATTTCGGCCCATGCCCGCCGTCCGGCAGCGGCACGCATCACTATGTCTTCACTCTCTATGCCATCAAGGCGGACAAGCTCAACGCCAAGGCGAACGCTTCCCCCGCCAGCATAGCGGCCGCCGCCAAGGCGCAGTCGCTCGGCACAGCGACGGTGACTTATACTTACGGGAAGTAGGGAGCCAATCTCCCCCTCGAGGGGGAGATTGGGAGCTTGGGCGCCTGGCCTTACTCCGCCGCGAGCTTGTCCTGCGTCTTGGTCTCGAAATCGCTGGCGTCGTGGCGTTCGTGCAGCTGCATGGCCGGGTCGCCGAAGGCGCGGTTGACCATGCGCCCGCGCTTCACCGCCGGCCGGGCGTCGATGGCGTCGGCCCAGCGCTGCACGTGCTTGTATTCCTGCACGGCCAGGAACTCGCCGGAATCATTGTACATCCGGCCCTTGGCGAGCCCGCCATACCAGGGCCACACCGCCATGTCGGCGATCGTGTAGTCGGGGCCGCCAAGATATTCGCTTTCCGCCAGCCGCCGGTCGAGCACGTCCATCTGCCGCTTGGTCTCCATGGCGAACCGGTCGATGGCATATTCGATCTTTTCCGGCGCATAGGCGTAGAAATGACCGAAGCCGCCCCCGAGATAGGGCGCGGAACCCATCTGCCAGAACAGCCAGGACAGCGCCTCGGTGCGCGCCGCCCGCTCGGTCGGCAGGAATTCACCGAACTTTTCGGCGAGATAGACCAGGATCGATCCGGATTCGAACACCCGGATCGGCTTCGGTTCGCTGTAGTCCATCAGCGCTGGGATCTTGGAGTTGGGATTGACCCCGACAAAGCCGCTACCGAACTGGTCGCCATCGTTGATGCGGATCAGCCAGGCGTCGTATTCGGCGCCCTTGTGGCCACGCGCCAGAAGCTCCTCCAGCATGATCGTCACCTTGACGCCGTTCGGCGTCCCCAGCGAATAAAGCTGCAGCGGATGCTTGCCGACCGGCAATTCCTTATCATGCGTCGGGCCGGCGATCGGCCGGTTGATGCTGGCGAAGGTGCCGCCATTCGCCTTGTTCCAGGTCCATATTTTCGGCGGTGTGTATTGGTTCATCGGGGGAGGCCTTGTGGTTTTCGACGGGGGGTCTTGGGAGGGTCAGCTTGCGCGAGGTTGGATGGGGCGGGTTTGGTTTATTCCGGTATAGATAGCGAAGGCTGCGGAAAGTTCAACTTGTGTTGAACTACTATCGATGATGTCGGCGCCGACTCCCTTCTCCTGTGCGGGAAGGAGGCCGCCAGCCCTTGCACCCCACTCAATCCGCCATACCTATGGAAAAGACCCGACCTAGCCAGGATGAACGGATGAACATCGATACCATTTCTCGCTCCGTCGTGGCCGTCCGCGCCACGATCCCGGACGACGCCTTCACTGCCGATGCGCTGGGCACCCGCCGCGAAGGCAGCGGCGTCGTCATCCGCGACGACGGGCTGGTGCTCACCATCGGCTATCTGATCACCGAGGCCGAGGAGGTCTGGCTGACCGACCAGGACGGCCGCGTCGTCCCCGCCCATGCGCTCGCCTACGACCAGGAATCCGGCTTTGGCCTGGTGCAGGCGCTGTCGCCGCTCGGCCTGCCGGCGGTGGCGCTCGGCGATGCCCACAGGGCCAAGCCCGGTGACGCCGTGGTGCTCGCCGACGGCATCGGCCAGCAGGTCCATGCGCATATCGTCACCAAGCAGGAATTCGCCGGCTATTGGGAATATCTGCTGGACGAGGCGATCTTCATTGCGCCGGCCCACCCGTCCTGGGGCGGGGCGGCACTGTTCGACGAGGATGGCAGGCTGCTTGGCGTCGGATCGCTGCGCCTGCAGATGAGCCGCGCCGGCGAGGTCGCCGATATCAACATGATCGTGCCGATCGACCTCCTGCCGCCGATCCTCGACGACCTCTTGACGCGCGGCCAGGTCGCCAAGCCGCCGCGCCCATGGCTCGGCGCCTTCTCGGCCGAGAGTAACGGCGTGGTCATGGTGATGAGCGTCGCCGAAGGCGGCCCCGCCGCCAAGGCCGGCCTGCGCCAGGGCGACATCATCTCGGACGTGCGCGACGGCGAGGTCGACGGCCTCGCCGACTTTTACCGCAAGCTGTGGGAAAGTCCGGCCGGCGCCGAAATCCCGCTCAGGGTGGTGCGCGACGGCCGTGAAACCTGGCTGCGGGTGAAATCGGCGGATCGCAACAGCTTTTTGAAGAAGCCGCATCTGCAGTAACACAACCGATCTCCCCCCTCGTGGGGGAGATGCCCGGCAGGGCAGAGGGGGGCGCGAAGGATCGCGGCCTGTGGCTGCTCCTCACCGAGAATCACGAGGGGGCAACTCGCCGACAGGCTGGCGGGACAGCGCCCCCCTCTGGCCTGCCGGCCATCTCCCCCACGAGGGGGGAGATTGGCAGCTTCGGCGCGGCGCTCCGCCATCACTCTCCACAAGCCGAAAACCCCGTGCCCGCGTTCCACTCGGCGAACGGGATGACCGCGCCCTCGACCGACACTTTCTTGCGCACCGTCTTGCCGTCAGGCTGCTGCTTGCTGCTTTTGCCCTTGCCGGTCAGCACATTGTAGTCGCAGCTGCTTTTGGAATTTTCCTTCAGGGCATCGTCATGGTCGTAGGCAAATCCGGCGACGATGAAGGCGCCTTCGCGCCAGGCGACGGTCAGCGTCTTGTTGGTGCGCTCGCTGCCTTGCGGCATCGCCGGCAGATAGAATTTTATCGAGCCGTTGGGCAGCGCGGTCAGCTCCGGCTCGGTGTCGGAGTTCTCGTAGCCCGGCCGGTCGTAGCCGTTCCATTCGCCGTAGACCTGCTCGCGCACCACGCCCGCCGGCTTGAGATAATTGTGCTCCTTATCCCCAAGGAAGAAATGCACGTCCATCGGGTCGCTGGGCTGGGTCTCGACGATCATCACCAGGTCGGTGGCGCCGTCGCGGTTGAAGTCGCCGGTGGCGGCGGTGATGATCTTCTGGCTTTCGATCGGTTCGGCCATGGTCGAGGTCGACAGCAACAACGCAAGCCCGAACAATATGGATCGCACGGCATTCCCCCGAATTGCAGTCTGCCTTGCCCGGCTTCGACCAACGGGGATGCAGCGCGCTTTGCGAACTTTCACGCCTGGAAACTGGCATGGGCGTCGGCTGCGGCGCAAGCCACTCCCGCAAGGTTTGCTACGAGGTTCCGCTGCTGCTTTATTCGAGGATGAGGAGGAAGGACGCTAATGCTCGCAAAAGGAAAATCCGCCTGATGGCGCCGGTCAAGGTCGACCACGACAAGGTCAGGGAATTCCGGGATCCGGAGAGCTTCTACGCCTGGCTCGGCCAGCATCACGCCACGGAGACCGAAGTCTGGATCAAGGTCCACAAGGTGGGTTCCGGCCTGCCGTCGATTACACCCAAGCAGGCCATCGACATCGTGCTGTGCTTTGGCTGGATCGACGCCGTACGCAAGAGCCTCGACGACATGAGTTACCTGCAGCGCTACACGCCGCGCGGCAAAAAGAGCATCTGGAGCCAGATCAATGTCGACAATGTCGCCCGCCTGATAGCGGAGGGCCGCATGACCGAGCATGGGTTGAAAGAGGTCGAGGCGGCCAGGGCCGACGGCCGTTGGGGCCGTGCCTATGCCAGCGGCAAGGACATGAAAATCCCCGACGACCTGCAGGCCGCCATCGATGCCGAGCCCAAGGCGAAAGAAATGCTGGCCAAGCTCAGCGCGCAGAACCGCTTCGCGCTCGCCTTCCGCACCCACAACATGAAGACCGAAGCCGGCCGCAGGAAGAAGATCGAGACCTTTGTCGAGATGCTGAAGCGCGGCGAGACGATCTATCCGCAGGGCAAGAAATAATCGCGGGCGGCTCGACCGAGAGCGCCCGCAACGGGAATGAGGCGCTACCGGCCGAGATCAAGCGCCGCCGTCAGGTCTCCCATCGGCGGCTGGTCGAAGCAAAGCTTCTTTCACAACGGCTACTTCCATTCGCTGCGCGACGCCGTCGCCTTCTACGCCACGCGCGACACCGATCCCGGCCGCTGGTACCCCAAGAATGCCGACGGCACCGTCCGCCAGAATGACGACCTGCCCAAGCCGGCGCTGACCGATGCCGAGATCGACGACATCGTCGCCTTCCTGCAGACGCTGACCGACGCCGACCAGCAGGCCGGCGCGCCGCCGGTGCAGTGAGCGGCCGGGATTATCACCGGCGTCGACGCTCGAGGGCCGGCAGGCCAGCGAGCAGCTTCACGCAGTCGTGACCGGCCGGCCGGGGTGACGCGCGGCATGCTACGAAAATAGCATTCTCGCACCTTGGGGTGGATGCTAGGGTCGCGGCCCGTGCACCCAAGGCACGCAGCGGCCCGCAAGACGGAGGCATACTGAGCGGGACGCCGGCCGTATTCTCAGCAAATCGGACGACACTGTTGAACCATCGTGACGCTGCCGCGTTTCCTGCGGTTGGCCACAAGGGAGGAAACCACCTGTGAAAGCATCCTATCTCGTCTCGGTCGCGTTGCTTGCGGCGACCGCCATGCCTGCAGCCGCGGGCGAAATCTCCGACGGCAAGGTCAAGATCGGCATCCTCAACGACCAGTCCGGCGTCTATGCCGATTTCGGCGGCAAGTGGTCGGTCGAGGCCGCCAAGATGGCGGTCGAGGATTTTGGCGGCAAGGTCCAGGGCGCGCCGATCGAAATCATCAGCGCCGATCACCAGAACAAGCCCGACATCGCCTCCAACATAGCGCGCCAGTGGTACGACACCGAGCAGGTCGATGCCATCATGGAACTGACCACGTCCTCGGTGGCGCTCGCCGTCCAGGGGCTTTCCAAGGAAAAGAAGAAGATCGACATCGTGACCGGCGCCGCTTCGACCGATCTTACCGGCAAGCAGTGCTCGCCCTATGGTTTCCACTGGGCCTACGACACCCATTCGCAAGCCGTCGGCACCGGCGGAGCGCTGGTGCAGCAAGGCGGCGACAGCTGGTATTTCATCACCGTCGACTACGCCTTCGGCTATTCGCTCGAGGGGCAGACCGCCAAGCTGGTTGAAGCCAGCGGCGGCAAAGTGCGGGGCGAGGTGCGTTATCCGCTGGGCTCCACCGACTATTCGTCCTTCCTGCTGCAGGCGCAGTCCTCCGGCGCCAAGGTCATCGGGCTCGCCAATGCAGGCCTCGACACCTCCAACTCGATCAAGCAGGCGGCCGAGTTCGGCATCGTCGCAGGCGGCCAGCGGCTGGCGGCGCTGCTGTTCACGCTGGCCGAAGTGCACGGGCTCGGCCTGCAGGCGGCGCAGGGCGTCGTGCTCACCGAAGGCTATTACTGGGACCGTGATGACAAGAGCCGCGATTTCGCCGACCGCTTCTTCAAGCGCACCAACCGGATGCCCAACATGATCCAGGCCGGCACCTATTCGGCGGTGACGCAGTATCTCAAGGCCATCGACAAGGCCGGCACCGACGAGACCGAAGCGGTGGCCAAGCAATTGCATGAGATGCCGGTCAACGACGTCTTCACCGCCAACGGCAAGGTGCAGGCCGACGGCTCCATGGTGCACGACATGTATCTCTACCAGGTCAAGAAGCCGGAAGAGAGCAAGAAGGACTGGGACTACTACACCTATCTTGCGACCATTCCGGGCGACAAGGCCTTCATGAAGGCCGAGGAAAGCGGCTGCCCGCTCGTCACCAAGTGACGAGCGCAACCGCCGCGACCGTCCGTCCGGACGGTGATCAGGACGTGCCGCGGGTGGTGCTTTCCGCCCGTGGCCTTCGGCGCGACTTCGCCGGCTTCGTCGCGGTCAACAATGTCGATCTCGACGTTCATCACGGCAAGATCCACGCGCTTATCGGGCCGAACGGCGCCGGCAAGACCACGATCTTCAATCTGTTGACCAAATTCCTGCAGCCGACCAGCGGCAGGATCGAGCTGCTCGGCACCGACATCAGCCGGACCTCGCCGGCAAGGGTTGCGCGCATGGGCCTGGTCCGGTCGTTCCAGATATCGGCGATCTTTCCGCATCTGAGCGTCCTCGACAATGTGCGCGTCGCGCTGCAGCGGCCGAGCGGGCTGGGCTTCCAGTTCTGGCGCTCGCTGTCAGCACTCGATGAACTGACGCCACGGGCACGCGAACTTCTCGGCATCGTCGGCCTCGATGACGCTGCGAACCGGCTCGCCGGCGATCTGTCCTATGGCAGGAAGCGCGTGCTCGAAATCGCCACCACGCTGGCGCTCGATCCGAAAGTGCTGCTGCTCGACGAGCCGATGGCCGGCATGGGGCACGAGGATGTCGGCACGATCTCGCAAATCATCCGTTCGCTGGCTCGCGACCGGGCCGTGCTGATGGTCGAGCACAATCTGACCGTCGTCGCCGATCTTTGCGACTGGATCACCGTCATGCAGCGCGGGCAGGTGCTCGCCGCCGGCGACTACGCGACCGTAAGCCAGGACGAGCGCGTCAGGATCGCCTATATGGGGACGGAGCATGAGTGAGCCGCTGCTTGCCGTGCGCGATCTTCACGCCTGGTACGGCGAAGGCCATGCGCTGCATGGCGTGAACCTCGATGTCTCTCGCGGCGAGACCGTGACCTTGCTTGGCCGCAACGGCGTCGGCAAGACCACCACGCTGCGTGCCATCATGGGGCTGGTCCGCAAGCGCACCGGCAGCGTCACTTTCAACGGCACGGACCTGATCGGCCTGCCGCTGCACCGCGTCGCCCGTCAGGGCATCGGCTTCGTTCCCGAGGAGCGCGGCATCTTCGCCACGCTGACGGTCGACGAGAACCTGATCCTGCCGCCGGTGGTGGCCAAGGGCGGCATGAGCGTCGACGAGATCTTCGAGCTCTTCCCCAACCTCAAGGAACGCCGCAACAGTCCGGGCACAAGGCTCTCCGGCGGTGAACAGCAGATGCTGGCGATTGCCCGCATCCTCAGGACAGGCGTGCAGATGCTGCTGCTCGACGAACCGACCGAAGGCCTGGCGCCGGTCATCGTCCAGCGCATCGGCGAATTGCTGGCGACCTTGAAGAAGCGCGGCATGACGATCCTGCTCGTCGAGCAGAATTTCCGCTTCGCCGCCCGCATCGCCGACCGCTTCTATTTGATGGAGCACGGCAAGGTGCTGGAGGGGTTCCCGGTCGGCGAACTCGCCGCGCACACTGAACTGCTGCACGAAGTGCTGGGAGTATGATGGCGCCATGACGATGATCTTCGGCATCCCCATCCAGGCCTTGCTCGGGCAGTTGCTGGTCGGGCTGATCAACGGCTCCTTCTACGCCATGCTGAGCCTCGGACTGGCCGTCATCTTCGGCCTGCTGCGCATCATCAATTTCGCCCATGGCGCGCTCTACATGCTCGGCGCCTTCATCGGCTACTTGCTGCTCGTCCATGTCGGCATCGGCTACTGGCCGGCGCTCGTCCTGGTGCCGGTCGCCGTCGGCCTGTTCGGCATGGCGGTCGAGCGCGCGGCGCTGTCGCGGCTCTATCGGATAGATCCGCTCTACGGCCTGCTCTTCACCTTCGGCATGGCGCTGGTCATCGAAGGCGTGTTTCGGTTCAATTACGGCGTGTCGGGAAATCCCTATGCCGTGCCGGCGCTGCTTGCCGGCGGCACCAATCTCGGCTTCATGTTCCTGCCCAACTATCGCGGCTGGGTGGTGCTGGCCTCGCTTGTCGTCTGCATCGGCACCTGGCTGCTGATCGAGAAGACCAGGCTCGGCTCCTATCTGCGGGCCGCGACCGAGAACCCCGAGCTGGTCCAGGCCTTCGGCGTCAACGTGCCGCTGCTTCTGACGCTCACCTACGGGCTGGGCGCCGCCCTTGCGGGACTTGCCGGCATCCTGGCCGCACCCGTCTACCAGGTCAGCCCGCTGATGGGGTCGGATCTCATCATCGTCGTCTTCGCCGTCGTCGTGATCGGCGGCATGGGCTCGATCCTCGGCGCCATCGTCACCGGCTACATGCTCGGCCTTGCCGAGGGCCTGACCAAGGTATTCTATCCCGAGGCGTCGAACCTCGTTGTCTTCGTCATCATGGCGATCGTGCTTCTGCTGCGGCCGGCCGGCCTGTTCGGAAGGGATGCCTGATATGAGCGAACTGACCCTTCAGGAAAGACGCACCGCTGCCTCCGTGCGGCTGGAATGGGCCCTGGTGGCGCTTGGCATAGCGGCGCTGATTGCCGCGCCGTTCTTCATCTACCCGATCTTCGTCATGAAGATGCTGTGCTTCGCGCTGTTTGCCTGCGCCTTCAACCTGCTGCTCGGTTACACGGGGCTGCTGTCCTTCGGCCACGCCACCTTCTTCGGCGGTGCCGCCTATTTCTGCGCCTATGCCGTCAAGGCCTGGGGCTGGCCGCCCGAGGCAGGCATCCTGCTCGGCATGGGCGGCGCAGCACTGCTCGGGCTGGTGATGGGCTTCCTCGCCATCCGCCGGCAAGGCATCTATTTCGCCATGATCACGCTGGCGCTGGCGCAGATGTTCTATTTCTTCTGCGTCCAGGCACCCTTCACCGAAGGCGAGGACGGCATCCAGGGCGTGCCGCGCGGCACTCTGTTCGGCATCGTCGACCTGAACGTCACGATGAACATGTACTATGTCGTGCTCGCCATCTTCCTGATTGGCGTGTTCGCCATCTGGCGCATCGTCAATTCGCCCTTCGGCATGATCCTGCGCTCGATCCGCGAGAACGAGAACCGCGCCATCTCGCTCGGCTATTCGGTCGGCCGCTACAAGCTCGCCGCCTTCGTCATGTCGGCGGCACTTGCCGGGCTTGCCGGTGCTACCAAGGCAATCGTCTTCCAGTTCGCCACGCTCACCGACGTGACCTGGCAGATGTCGGGCGAGGTGATCCTGATGAACCTGCTCGGCGGCATCGGCACCATGGTCGGGCCGGTCGTCGGCGCCGGCCTCGTCGTCGGCCTGGAAAACACCTTGGCCACTTCGGGCTTCCCGGTGACCATCGCCACCGGCCTGATCTTCATGGTCTGCGTGCTCGTCTTCCGCCGCGGCATCGTCGGCGAAATCTACGCGCGCTGGCTGGCGCCGGCGGCAGCCGGCAGAGACCGCTGACCGATCCCGAGATCGACGACATCGTCACCGAGATGGGTGGAAAGCGGAACGGCAGATTTCGGGGAAGCAGCTCAGGAAAGCAGACGTGCAGTTCGCTCGCTTCTATGTCTGTCATGGGCCGAGAGAGGACTGGCAGCTTCAAGACTCGAATCGTCAGAAGCGGACATTCAGCTTCTTGGGGGCATCGACGTGATTTACCCGAAGCCGACATCGCCCCTGGCTCTTCCCGCATTGCTCTCGATCGCGCAATTGCACCTTGCGCGCCTATCCCGATTGTCGGATCAGAATTGAAGCCAGTTGCTAGTCGGGCAATCCTGCCAAGCGCATGCATTCGATGAGGTCGTCAGCCATCTTGGGGTCAACAAACATTGGATTCTTCCGCAGGGCACGCAGCGAGTAGCGCGGAATCAGGCGGAGCAGCTCGTCCACGTAATGCTTGGCTTCCTTGGGGCGACCTTGACGAGCATAGGAACACGCCAATGTCACTAGCGCACCGAACAGAGCGGGATCTTGTTGAAGCCCCTTCTTCGAAACGTCGATCGCTTTTTCATAATCGCCGAGGAAGAAATAAGCGTGTCCCATCGCGTCATATAGCCAGGTTCCGCGAGAATCGCGTGGGTTGCCGCGTTCCGCTCTTTGGCAAGCAGCCAAGCCACCTTCCAAATCGCCACGAAACACCAGGGCATGCCCCAAGACCGCGTAGGCCTCGGCATAGTTCGAATTGAGCTCTATCGCCCGTTGGGCCACCCTGATGGCCTGCTCTGCCTCTCCGGTCACCGCCAGCATGAACGCCAGAGACTGATTGGCCTGCGGGTTTGTTGGCGCCAGGTGAACCGCCTTCTCCGCCCAGCGCCGGGCCTCTTCGAAGGCCAGGCGCGCCGGACGAATCCATCCGCGCAACCCGATGTGCACGTGGCATTGACCAAGCAGGGCGTGAGCATTGGCGAAATCGGGGTCGATCTCGATCGCTCTTCTGAGATCGGCAATCGCCGCTTCCACATCCTGCTTCGTCATCCTGTGATAGGCGGCGATCGCCCGCAAATAGTGGTCCCATGCACCGAGATCGTCCGGCCGTTTTCCTCGCGCCCGCTCGATCTCAGCCAACGTGATTTCGGGTCCGACTACCGACGCGATGCTGGCCACGATGTCGTCCTGCAACTCGAAGAGATCATCCATCTTGCGGTCGTATCGCTGTGCCCATACATGGCGATCTGACTCCGCATCGATCAACTGAGCGTTGATTCGCACGCGGTCACCGGCCCGGCGCACACTGCCTTCGAGAATATACCGGACCCCGAGCTCCCGCCTAATCTTCTTCACGTCAACGGCCTTGCCCTTATAGGTAAAGGCGGAGTTGCGCGCGATAACAAACAACCATTCGAAACGCGAAAGTGCCGTCGTCAGATCTTCGGATATGCCATCCGAGAAATACTCTTGGGCATGATCATCGGACATGTTGTCGAACGGCAGGACGGCGATCGACGGTTTGGCCGGCAAGGGAATAGGGCCAGCCGGTTGGCTCGACACGCTCGCCGCAACCACTCGATACGTCCGTACGGGATCTGCGATATTTCTTACCTGGTGAGTTCCGAAGTCCTGGAACCCGGCGTCGAGTTTGCCTTTTACCTGGTCGAAGGCCATGCCGGAGATACAGATGCCGCCTGGGTCAGCCAGCTTTTCAAGTCGCGCCGCGACGTTGACGCCATCGCCATAGATGTCTTCGCCATCGATGATGATATCGCCTACGTTCACACCAATCCGAAAGGAGATCGACGCGCTATCGGGCATTGCGAGATTTCGTTCGGCAACGCGGCGCTGAATGCAGACTGCACAGTCCACCGCATCGACCGCACTGGCGAACTCAATTAATGCTCCATCGCCCATGAGCTTCACCAGACGCCCTCGATACTCGGTGAGGATCGGGCTTATCAAGTTGCGGCGCAGTTCCTTGAGCGCACTCAGTGTTCCTGTCTCGTCCGCTCCCATGAGGCGGCTGTAGCCCACGACGTCAGCCGACATTATGGCAGCAAGACGCCGCTGAACGCGTTGCTTCGTCATTCCCTTCCGCCTCTGGCTAACGCTGGTCGCAAGTGTATCGCCCACTGCCTTGGTGTGTCTACGAAGGTCTCGTTTCCCCAAATTCGACAGGCCACCGCGCGATGCGGCGACTGGCGCGGATCCGTCAATCGGGCATGGTCCGCCGTGGAAGAAGGAGCGCGAGATGATCGCTGAGGTCGCTCATCGTAACCGGCGCCGTGTCTGGAACTGCTTGCCCAAACAGGTACATGCCGGGTGCCTCGACTACGCCGCCGTCGTGACGTGTCCGGCCTTTGCGACGACTTTAGAGAACGGCAGGTTTGACAAATGCCATGGCGCCTCTCGAATGTCCGAAACGCGGCGCGTGACGGCCCCCCGGGGCACGCCGAGAGGCCACTATGATTCTGATCAGATCTCAGTCCCTTCGGCGAGGGCAAGCGCATCTTCGACGTCCACGCCAAGATAGCGAACCGTATTCTCGATCTTGGTATGGCCGAGCAAGAGCTGCACCGCTCGCAGGTTCCCCGTCGCCTTGTAGATGATCGAGGCCTTCGTGCGACGTAGCGAATGAGTGCCATAGTCCTCTGGGCGAAGACCGATCGCTGTAACCCATTCATCGACTAACCGGGCGTACTGTCGTGTGCTCATGTGAGCAGAACAATCGACCCTGCTTGGGAAGGCAAAATCGTCGACTGTTCCGCCACGCCGCTCGAGCCACGCTAGCAAGCTCGATCTCGCGTCAGGCATCAACTCAAACTGGACAGGTCGTCGTGTCTTTTGCTGAATTACAATTGCACACGTTCGGATTTCTGGACCGACGACCAGGCTGCCGATCTTGATTTTCACCAGGTCGCATCCGCGTAGCTTGCTGTCGATTGCGAGATCGAAAAGCGCTCGATCGCGCAAGCGCCGTTCGCGATCGAGGAGGAATCGTATAGCCCATATTTGCCGTTGCTTCAGAGGTCGCTTCGCACCAACTTTCTTGCCGGCATTCCAAGCCCGTCGCTCCTGATCCGGAGGATCATACCGTGAAATTCCCATAGTTGTTTCTCCTTCGGCCACATTGGCCGAAAGGAAAACGAATTATGGAAGCGACACTCATTTTGGGCCGCTAGCGGACTGGCAGCTTCGAACCTCAGATCTTTAATTGCGGACCTTCAGGTCGATAGCGACCGCTGCGGCCCGTCGTGCCGTGGGTCGGGCTGCGCGATGCGCACACGTTCGGCCGAAGTCGCCTCTTGAGCTGTCTAGTCCCCGAGCGGCAGGCCACTGGAACGAAGGGCGGCCTTCTCGGC